>NZ_JAPYKW010000002.1:0-300000 GCF_036632095.1 Chlamydia sp. 04-14 | reverse complement strand
GCTGCTCCGGTATTTGGTCGTGTGGCTGATCGAGCACTAGCTTATCTAGGTGTCCCCGAAGATAAACAGAAATACGATTACAAGAAAGAAGTCGCTTCTATCAAATCTTTGTATGAGGAATGGAATCGTTCGGGGAAATAAACTTAGATTGCTAAATTGTAATAAATACGGGCTTGAGAAAATTCCTGTTGTTTCTGACAAAGACGGACTAACAACGATATAATTGTAAAAATTATTTTTAACACTAGTACAATTAAACCCAGGCTGAGCATTTCAAAGATTCCTGCCAAGGTATGAAGAGTAATATCTACTTTACTATCTGCTTTAGTGGGGGCGGCGAAGATGCTAAATAGCTTGGCAGCTCCTAAGATATTCCCCAATATGGGGAGAGCGCGCGCGATAGTTTCTAAAATAGAATTTTTATTATTCAACAGCCAGTCGTTGTGCACGATGCCCTGACGATTACGTATGCATCCGTATTGAATGATTTTTGGGAAATTTCTAACATGCGCGGCGAATTGTTCATTATCTCTATAAAAACAGCCATTTTTTATTACATTAGTCTGATATTCAAGAGGTCGGTTCATCTCTATCCTCATGGATTTTATTCTTCTCATTGGAGAGGGGAGAATTTTATCAGTAAAAAAACTCTTTTCACCATAAAAATATCATAATTTTTGAACAGAAGAAAAAATTAGATGGACTATTTTAATTGTTGTAAGTAAACTAGTTCGGCGGTAATTTTTTTGAGCCATCGTTGATATTCGAAAGTTTATTTACAATGCGTGAGCACGAACGAAACTTTTTTTCTGCGTTCACAGATAAAAGAGTATCTACAGACATATTAAGAACAATTTTGTATATAGAAGGGGGCATTCCTTGAGAAAGGAACCTCGGGCTAAAAAATGAATTTAAAAGAACTCCTTAACAACATAGATGCAAAGGTTTATGGAAAAATTTCTCCCGTAGAGGTGAGAAATCTTACCAAAGATTCCCGTAATGTTGGATTGGGAGACATTTTTATAGCCAATAAGGGCAAGCATTATGATGGAAATGATTTTTCAGTGCTTGCTATTGAAAACGGAGCTATTGCTATAGCTTCTTCAATTTATAATCCTTTTCTATCAGTCGTTCAAATTATCTCTTCAAATCTCCCTCGGCTTGAGGCAGAGCTTTCTGCAAAATATTATAATTACCCCTCTAAAAAACTCTGTGTTATAGGTGTTACAGGCACCAATGGGAAAACTACGGTTTCCCATTTAATAAAATTCTTATTTGATGCTTGCGATAAGCCTTCGGGCTTGATAGGAACGATCGAGCATATTTTAGGGAACAGTCGTATTCAAGATGGTTATACCACTCCCGAATCTTGTCTATTACAAAAGTATTTAGCCGAGATGGTGAAAAACCGTCTAACCTCTGCTGTTATGGAAGTTTCTTCCATAGGTCTTGTTTTAGAGAGGCTAGCTCACATCGATTTTGATATTGGAGTTTTAACTAACATTACTCTTGATCATTTGGATTTCCATGGTTCATTTGAAGAGTATGTAAATGCGAAGCTGAAATTATTCTCTATGCTTCCGACTACAGGACTAGCCGTCGTAAATAGTGATTTGTCTTACGCTTCGCGATTTTTAGAAGTCGCTCAAGCACGGCACATTACCTATGGTATAGAGAGGCCATCAGATTATCTAGCTGCGAATTTAAGATCTTCTCCTTTTGGGACAGACTTTGATTTGATCTATAGAGGGGAATCTTTCCCGTGTCGCCTACCTTTAATAGGAAAACATAACGTTTATAATATTCTTGCAGCTATAGCAGTCACGCACCAAAGGTGTGCTTGTGATTTGCAGAAGCTGATCTCTTTAGTGGCGAATGTGGAATCTCCTAGAGGACGCTTAGAACCTGTATTTTCTGGACCCTGTCCTATTTATATTGATTATGCACATACTCCAGATGCTTTAGAAAACGTGTGCAAAACATTACATACTTTACTTCCTGAAGAAGGAAGACTCATTGTTGTTTTTGGATGTGGAGGAGACAGAGATCAAAGCAAACGAAAAATTATGGCTAATGTAGTCGAAAGATACGGATTTGCTGTTGTGACTTCGGATAATCCCCGAGGGGAAGATCCAGAAAACATCATCAAGGATATTTGTTCAGGATTTGTAAAAAGAAATTTTTCCATCGAAATCGACAGAAAACAAGCAATTACATATGCTTTGTCCATTGCCTCAGATAGGGATATAGTGTTAGTGGCAGGGAAAGGGCATGAGACATACCAGATCTTTAAACATCAAACCATCGCTTTTGATGATAAGGAAATTGTGCGCGAGGTGTTGTCATCTCATGTCTAATCGCTATACCTTGCTTACTTTCTGTATCTTTGGAATGACTTTTGGAGGAATCGCAGCTGAAAGTGCGCCTCCACAGCGTGTACGTCGCAATGAAGTGATCTTTATTGACCCAGGACATGGGGGTAAAGATCAAGGCACGGCGAGTAAAGAATTTCATTATGAGGAAAAGTCTTTGACCTTATCTCTTGCGTTTTCACTACAGAGTTATCTCAAGAGAATGGGGTATAAGCCAGTTCTTACCCGAACATCGGATGTTTATGTAGATCTAGGGAAAAGAGCGGCTTTAGCAAATCAAAACAAAGCTGATATTTTTGTCAGTATCCACTGTAACTATTCGTCTAACACATCAGCCTTTGGTACTGAAGTATATTTTTATAATGGTAAAAATAATGTTGCTTCAAGAAGCCGCGCTTCAGAAGCTCTAGCTAAGGATGTCCTAAACGCAATGCAAAAAAATGGGGCGTTGAAAAATCGAGGAGTGAAGAACGGGAACTTCGCTGTTATTCGAGAAACAACAATGCCTGCGATTTTAATTGAAACCGGATTTCTTTCTAATTCTAGAGAACGAGCCGCGCTTTTAGATGCACGTTACCGAATGCATATAGCCAAAGGCATAGCCGAAGGCATCCATACGTTTCTTACTGGTCCTAATTTTCAAAAAACGAGTTTAGCGAATATTAAGGCCAGAAAACTTTCTGCAAAGGCGAGTTGAATTTCTAATGAGAAAAAATGAAGGAAAGAAAGGGTCGTCCTCGATGCGATTCGAACGCATGGCCTGCTGCTTAGGAGGCAACCGCTCTATCCTACTGAGCTACGAGGACACCAGGTCCAGTACTTTATCAAGTTAGATTAAAGAAGTCACGCGTTTGCCGTTATTAAATTAGAATATGAAAGCTTAGAATTTTTTGTCGGACTGTAAGATGCAGCAATCATAAGTTTTGGCAAATATGAATCTTCGTTACTTATAACGATATAGAACAACTACGTATTTTTAAAAAATGTCTTGAATCCAAAGGATGAATAGATATGATACGCATATACTTCAAAAGTTTATTATTTAGGGCTACTCAACAAGTTACTTTAGGGCACTTTAATTAGGAGGCAACGGCTAATATGGCTACCATGACCAAGAAAAAACTGATCAGTACAATATCACAAGATCACAAGATTCATCCGAATCATGTGCGTACTGTAATCCAAAATTTTTTGGATAAAATGACAGATGCTCTAGTCAAAGGTGATAGGTTAGAGTTTAGAGATTTCGGCGTTTTACAGGTTGTAGAAAGAAAACCTAAAGTAGGGCGCAACCCTAAAAACGCTACTGTTCCCATTCACATTCCTGCAAGACGTGCCGTGAAATTTACTCCAGGAAAAAGAATGAAACGCTTAATCGAAACTCCTTCGAAGCATTCCTAATTTCGTGCCTTTCTCTTTTATCTAATTTATCAGGGTCAAGTTTTTAGGATTACTTAGGGACTTGACTCTAAAGTTTTTTGTTATTATTGTCTGGACGCAATCCGTTTCTGAGTAAAAAATTGTGAATAGTGATGGGATCACAGCTAAGATTGCAAGAATGTATCGAAGTGTTTCCCCATTCGAATTTTGATTCGCAGGTTAAGCAATTAATCTATGCTTGTCAGGATAAGAAACTTCGCAATTCCGTCTTTAAATTTTTCCGACACCATCCTTTATTGAAAGTTCACGACATAGCACGGGCAATTTATTTGCTTATGGCTTTGGAAGAGGGACAAGACTTAGGATTAGATTTCTTAAAATTAGAACAAGAATGTTCTGGAGCGACACGCTTATTTTGTCGTGGGGGGTTTCCTTGGAAAGGTCTTCCCTATCCAGGAGAACATGCAGAACTTGGACTTTTACTTTTGCAGATCTCTAGATTCTACGATAACAGTTTGAAATACGCTGAAATGATGAATTCTTTCCAGCAGGCATTATTTATGCATGAGGCTACGATTTTTCCTGCCCTATGGAGTCAGGAGCATACGCGATCTATAAAGGAAAAGACCACATTAAGTAAGTCTTTCCTATATCAGCTAGATCAACAGGTAGCTAGTGAATATGGTTTTACAGATCCTAATCTAGGTTTTTGGATGCAACGAACACGTTCCTCATCCATTTTTGTTTCTGGATCGGGATGTAAAAGTGGTGTTGGGGCTTATTATTCCGGAGACGTGGGTGTAGTAAACTACGGTCCGTGTTGCGGAGACATTAGTGATTGCCAGGGATTTGGTCTTTGTGGAATGGTTAAAGATTTCTCCATTTTAGAAAGTCAGGGTATTACGGAAATCTCTTTTCTTTGTGCCACAGCACTACCTTGTCCGAGGATTACAGGGTTTTCTTACCTACAAGATGCTTATCTGGGGTCGAAAATTCGTCATCATATCAAAATCTCAGAGAGACAGTGTCACGTACGCTCTATGATAGAAGAAGATCCTTGCAAGTCTACATTTTCGATTTTCTGTAAGGGAAAAAGTTGTCAAGTCGTTGAAGGTCCTAGATTGCGGTCAAGTTCTCTGGATTCCTATAAAGGGCCGTCAAATGATGTAATAATTCATGGAGAAAGGGACTCCCTGCGTATTCTGTGTTCCAGTCCCCATATGGAAATTTTTTCTTTACAGGGAAAAGAAAGATTTTGGGGAAGTAATTTTTTGATTAATATTCCCTACCAGGATGCTAGCGTCTCTGTTGTTTTTGAAAAACGTAATTAATAGTTTATTATTTTTTTGAAAATTCAAAATAAAGTAATCTTATAATTGTTTTTTAAGAATTATTTGTATTAAAATTATCCTTTCTGTAAGAGGAGAAAACGTTATTATGGAGCTTCTTCCCCACGAAAAACAAGTGGTAGAGTACGAGAAAACGATAGCCGAGTTTAAAGAAAAAAATAAAAAAAATTCTTTACTCTCTTCCTCAGAGATACAGAAATTGGAAAGGCGTTTAGATAAGTTAAAAGAGAAGATCTATTCTGATTTGACACCGTGGGAGCGTGTGCAGATTTGCCGTCATCCCTCTCGTCCTCGTTCGGTGAATTATATCGAAGGCATGTGCGAGGAATTTGTCGAACTTTGTGGAGACCGTACGTTTCGTGATGATCCTGCCGTTGTTGGGGGATTAGCTAAAATTCAGGGCCAGCGCTTCATGCTTATTGGTCAGGAAAAAGGGTGCGATACCTCTTCTCGTATGCATAGAAATTTTGGGATGCTTTGTCCTGAAGGTTTCCGCAAGGCATTGCGCCTAGCAAAAATGGCCGAGAAATTCGGTTTGCCTATCATTTTCTTAGTAGACACTCCCGGGGCTTTCCCTGGTCTTACCGCGGAAGAACGTGGTCAGGGATGGGCTATTGCCAATAACCTTTTCCAATTGGCTAGATTAAAAACCCCGATTATGGTTCTTGTTATTGGTGAGGGGTGTTCTGGAGGTGCTTTAGGAATGGCAATCGGCGATGTCATTGCTATGTTAGAGCATTCCTACTATTCTGTAATTTCTCCTGAAGGTTGTGCTTCTATTCTTTGGAAAGATCCTAAAAAGAATAGTGAGGCGGCCGCCATGTTAAAAATGCATGGTGAGGATCTCAAGCAATTTGCTATTGTGGATGTTGTAATTAAGGAGCCGGTGGGTGGGGCACACCACGATCCTGCTGCCGTATATCGCGATGTTCAAGATTTCATTCTTCAGGAATGGTTACGATTAAAAGACCTATCGATAGAAGATTTATTAGAAAAGCGGTATCAGAAATTTCGAACTATAGGTCTCTATGAAACTTCTTCTGAAAGCGGTCCTGAGGCATAAAAAGCATCTTACGCTATTAGGTTTCTCCCTACTTGCTATTTTAGGACTAACCGTCTCTTCTCAAGCAGAGATTTTTTCTTTAGGCATTATAGCAAAAACAGGACCCGATGCTTTTGTTCTTTTCGCTCGCAAGGAAAACAATCGCCTTGTAAAGGCTTCACAGTTAAGCCAAGAGCAGATTTTAGAGAGATGGTCGGATATCTCTCCTGATTCTGATACGATAACTTCTGCACAGGCCCACGCGTATATTTCTCGTTATGGAAGGGGAACGACATCCATAACCAGCAGATTATCACGCCTTATTTCTCAGCATATAGATCTATCACGTTTCGGATCTTTAGCTTTATTTCTAGTCATTGTGGCGATTTTTAAAGCGGTAACTTTGTTCTTTCAGAGATTTTTATCTCAAGTAGTTGCTATCCGTGTAAGTTGTGATCTTCGTAGAGATTATTTTAGAGCTCTACAAAAACTTCCAATGACATTCTTCCATACTCACGATATGGGAAATCTGAGTAGTCGCGTGATTACTGATTCTACAAGTATTGCTCAAGCAGTAAACTCTTTAATGGTTAACTATGTTCAAGCTCCAATAACCCTAACATTAGCTCTAGCCGTTTGTTTGTCGATATCTTGGAAATTCTCTCTTTTGGTGTCCATTGCTTTTCCTGTATTGATTCTTCCTATTGTAATCATTGCTAGAAAAATCAAAGCCTTAGCAAAGAGAATCCAGAAAAATCAGGATAAATTTTCTTCGGTGCTTTTAGATTTTCTTGCAGGAATTGTCACCGTAAAGGTCTTTCGTACAGAATCCTTTGCTTTTAAGAAGTATTGTGATCAAAATAATCAAATTGCTGCTCTCGAAGAAAAAAGTGCAGCCTATGGTTTGCTGCCACGGCCATTATTACATACGATAGCTTCTTTATTCTTTGCTTTCGTTGTGATCATTGGTCTCTATAAGTTCAATATTCCTCCTGAAGAGCTCATTGTATTTTGTGGATTACTATATCTTATCTATGATCCTGTGAAGAAATTCGGGGATGAAAATACAACCATTATGAAAGGTTGTGCAGCTGCTGAAAGATTTTATGAAGTGCTTTCTCATCCTGACCTTCATAATGAGTCTGAAGATAGTCAAGAATTCCTTGGTTTAACAAGAAGTGTAGAATTTCGAGATGTTTCTTTTTCTTATGATAATGAGAAAACAGTCCTTAAGGAGCTGAACTTCACAATAAACAAAGGTGAGGCAATTGGTATTGTTGGCCCTACAGGAAGTGGGAAAACAACGATTAGTAAATTATTGCCCAGACTATATGAGGTATCGCAGGGAGAGATTCTTTTAGACGGTATTTCTATTAAAGACTATAGCAAATCCTCTCTTAGAAATCATATTGGCTGTGTTTTACAAAACCCGTTTCTATTTTATGATACTATTTGGAATAACCTTACTTGCGGTAAGGATATCCCTGAAGACGATGTCATTCATGCATTAAAACAAGCCTACGCGTACGAATTCGTTCAAAAAATGCCCCAAGGAGTCCATAGTCTTCTTGAGGAATCTGGGAAAAATCTTTCTGGGGGACAGCAGCAAAGATTGACTATAGCGCGAGCCTTGTTGAAAAACGCCTCTATATTAATTTTAGACGAGGCTACATCTTCTTTAGATGCTATTAGTGAAAACTACATCAAAGAGATCATAGGACAGCTAAAAGGTCAGTGCACCCAGATAATCATTGCTCATAAGCTCTCTACTCTTGAATATGTCGACCGGGTCATTTATTTAGAACAAGGAAAGAAAGTTGCAGAGGGAATAAAGGATGAACTTTTATCGTCATGCCCTGCTTTCTTGAAAATGTGGGAATTATCAGGAACCAAGGATTGGGAAGCATCTCCATCCACAAGTTCAGAATTGATTACACCGCTCTCTTTTGGCTAAAGCAAAAATTAGATTTGGCTAGGAATAGAAGTTTCTACAATATCATAGATAGAAGAAGTGAATGCGTAAGAAAGTTTCTCAGCTAACACATTTCTGTGTTTTTTAAGGTATTCTCCACCTTCTTGCGTAGCATAATCCGAAGTGATTTTTATCATCATACAACGTAGATTATGATTTTTACATAATCGAGCAATAGCATAGCCTTCCATATCCACAAGTTGGAATGTCTTATGAAATCCATATTTATAGGGAGCATGAGCAGAAACTAAATTGGCTCTTGGAAGATTAGGAATAGCTATGATCTCTAACGCTATTGCAGAATCGAGTTGTTCTGGGGAGGTTTTGCTAAGCTGTGATACCTTATCGATCGTATAGAAGGTCTGCAAGGGAAGATCAGGAGAACAGCTTCCAGCAAAACCAAGATTCACACAAGAATCGTAATTTTCTAATTTAGTATTTCTTAAAGCTTTTATAACGCCATTTTCTCCCCATTGTTCTAAAAGGATCATGTCCATAGCTATAGACATGTGTGTGTCTCGACATTCATAAAAGTTTTTATTAACTCGAGTGAAATCAAAATCTTCAATGAGAGATTTAGCCTCATTCATATCCGCAAGAATAAGAAGAATTTTACAAAAGTAATTAGATAAGACAGCTGACATAATTCGATAATGTATAGAGAGATTTTTTCCCTGAATTAGATAATACAAGAGTTTCATCATTTACATATGTATCGATGAATTTGCGAATAACTGTCGTATCTTTATTTCTAGAATATTCTAAAGCTTTATTTTCAGATCCTTCAGGGTCTTTCAATGCTAGAAATAGAGATTTTCTTAATGCTAGGGTTAAAATATCTACAATAGTTTGTGGAACTGTTTTTGAGACAACAAGGCATCCTAAAGGTAAGGGAAGTTGTGTTTTCTCTTCCCATAGTTTCCCAAGATCTGCTCTTAAAAATAGTTGTGAGCTGTAGCTGAACCTTTCCTCATGAATGATTGCACCTGCACTTACATCATTACGTAAAATAGCAGCAAGAATTTCGCTATATTTCATAGGGATGAGTTTTGCATCAGGATAAAATATCTTACAGAGTAAATGTGCTGTTGTTGTTTCTCCAGGAGTCGCTATAGATGTTAGAGGTGTTGTAGGGTCCGAAGCTAATAGTAGAGGCCCTACACCACAACCAATAATGGTGCCTACTTCCATGAGGGTATAATTATCCGCAACTTTTGGAAATAATGCTGCCGATATTTTTACTAGAGAACAGCGATGTTGCAAAGCTAATTCATTTAGTGTTGCAATATCTGCAATGGTAATTTGATTTAATAACGAGAAGCCTTCATGACGTTCTAGAAAAGAACGAAATAAGAAAATATCATTGGGGCAGGGTGAAAAGGCAGCTGAGAGTATCATGTCATTTGTTTCATTAAGTCGATAGCAGCTTTCATATCTTTATCCAAATTACCTTGATTTTCTAACCATTGGATATAGGACGCGGGGACCTCAGTTAGAGGTTTGCCTCTATATTTTCCGAAAGGCATTTTAAATGCTTTAGGATGACGGCTCTCTTCCATGAGAGCAAGTACTTGTTCTGCAGAAAGATCTCCTATAAGAGCCGAAAATACATTGTGTAAGGTAATCACATCGTCTAAAGCACGGTGGGCTTGGTTTTCTGCAAAACCGTATACTTGACGTAAGTATTGTAAATTATGTTTGGGCAAGTCCGGACGATACTTTTGAGCCCATTTTAATGAATCTATTGTTCTTAAAGATAAGGGTTCTAAGGAATGTCTACGACATTCCTTTTCAAGTAGTGGGAAGTCAAAACTATCGTTGTTATGTGCGACAAGAATAGCTTCATTTCCGCAAAAATCACGAAATTGCTTGTAGGCTTCTGGAAATTTGGGAGCTGAAGTCACTGTAGATGTAGTAATCCCATGAATTTTTGATGCCTCCTCAGGAATAGGAATCTCAGGATTTACATAGGTTACAAAGGATTCTTTAGTAGCGTTGTTATAGGCAGCAATTTCTATAATACGATCTTTATCTATCTGCGTTCCTGTAGTTTCTGTATCGTAAAAAATCAATGCTGTCATCAAATCTTCCTAAATTATTCCTGTCTTTCTTTGCGTGCTTGTTTTTTCAATTCGTCAAGATTCATATTTCCTGAAGAGATCAAGCCTATAGCGTGAGAAAAACTATCGCAAACCAACCTAATTGTGTCGATATATACACGTAACAATCTTTCATTAATTTCACCATTTAGACAAGGAACTACTAAACGATAAAAAATTAAACCCTGTTCCTCATCCATTCCGAATCCAGGAATATCCACATCTCTATTTAGCAAGTGAAGAAGGCGTGCTGTGGCTTCTTTTTGGTTGTCATAGAGTTGGTAAGGGAAGTAGCAGATCATCTGAAGAATTTCTCCTTCACTACGAATCACAAAAAACAAAGGTAACTCGTGATCTTCTGCTTGGATGTTGATATAAGTTAATCCACTTTCTCTTTCTAAAAGAGGCTCTAATCCTGCATGTGTGAGATATTTTGATAGATTATTTTGATTTAAAGACCATGTTGTCATTTAAAACACTCCAAATTGTTCATAAAATATGCTTAAAATTCTTCGTCAGTAAGATTAGAGACCTGACTATTATCTACTTTTTTATTCTTATGAAATTTTCGTATGCTCTTGCTAAGAAAATCAGAAGTAGACGAAGTTCCTTTTTTTTCATTTTGTTGGAGGAGTTCATTAATATCTGTGTCGGGAGGAAATTCTGAAAGCAGTGTAATTTTTTCTCCTGATTCTGCAATGACAAGAATTTTGTTTACCACGCGAATGATGTAGATACAAGTTTTTTGATTTAAGGAGCGTCGATCAAGAATTTTAATAGTTGAAGTATTCCCAAAACCTTGCCCTTTAGATTTTAGAAACTTCTTAAATGCCCATACTCCAATACCGAATAGTGTAAGAAGTAACATTAAAGATCCTAACATCTTAAACATTTCCAGCTTCATATTTTCTGGAAACATTCCTTGAAGGCTCATTTGCTCACTAGAAGTATCAGCAAGAGCAAGATCATCCATACAAAATGTTAGATAAGAAAAAATTTTATAAGGCATATTTAAGACCTTTTTGGGTTTCTATAGTCATAGAATAACTAAGAAACAATTTGATTTTAGGACTTTTCACTAACGAATTGTTTTCGATCAGTTCTTATAATTTAATGTTTGATAGGTTCCAAGAATAAATTAAACTGTAACTTTGTATATTCCTGCAAGAACGATGTAATTAAGATGACTAATTTTAAAATTTAAGAGAATATACTCAGATCGATCTTGAAGGGTTTTTAATAGTTTCTTTCTTTATCATGTTTTATGTTGATTTTGTTCTTTAGAATAGATGTAATTTTTTAATGATCAATCTATGTAGATATTGGGATGTGTGGGAAAGTCATGATAGGTTTAAGGGGAGTTAAGATTACTTTATGGATAGATTACTGATTACAGATATAGATGGTACAATTACGCATCTTCCGCATCATTTGGATCCTGAAATTATTAAGAATTTACATTGCCTTCATCATTCTGGATGGAAAATATTTTTTCTCACTGGAAGATATTTTTCTTATGCGAATCAATTATTCAAAGACCTTGCAGTTCCCTATTTATTAGGATGTCAAAATGGTGCTTGTGTTTGGTCGTCTGAGGAGAATAAGTTTCTTTATTTTCAGGATATCCCTAATGAGATTTTACATACATTAGAGATGTGTGTGGAAGATAGTGATGTGATCTTTTCCATAGAATCCGGAGCCATGAACCATGATCGATATTATCGATTTACGTCCTGTCCTAGTGAAAAAGAGCTCTTACGCCATTTAGATCCTGTATATTTCCCCTCTGCAAAAGATAGAGAAAGGCTAGTAGAGAGTAAAAAGCTCTCTAGAGATTATCCTCATGAAATGTTTGCTGTTGCAAAAATTTTTGGTAAAAAAGATGAAGTGGAAAAGATACAAGAAAGAATTCACAAGTCTAAAGAGTTGGTAGAGAATTTGACTATCACATTCATGCGATGGCCTTTTGATTTTGATTACTCTATCTTATTCATGACAGACAAATCTGTATCTAAAGGTTACGCCGTTGATCGTATTGTCGATTTGCTCTACGAAGGTCAAAAACCTTTCATTATGGCTTCTGGCGACGATGCTAACGATATTGATTTAATTGAGCGTGGAGATTTTAAGATCGTGATGAATTCTGCTCCAAAACATATGCATGGCATAGCGGATTTTCTTGCCTCCCCAGCGAAAGATTTAGGAATTCTTCCAGCATGGGAGGCGGGTGTAGAAATGTATCAGAGTATTAAGAATCCTTAGGAAGCATTTCAGGGCCAACTCCCATGATATTTGCTCCGTGATCTACATAGAGAGTTTCTCCGGTAATTGCACTAGCTAGCGGAGAAACTAGAAATGCAGCAGCAGCTCCGACTTGTTCTGTTGTCATAGGCTCGGGGATTGGAGTCCAATCTAAGTAATAATCGACCATTTGTTCGATAAATCCGATAGCTTTGCCCGCACGGCTTGCTAGAGGACCTGCAGAAATAGTATTTACACGCACTCCCCATTTTCTTCCTGCTTCCCAAGCGAGCATTTTGGTATCACTTTCTAATGCGGCTTTTGCTGCGCTCATACCGCCTCCATAGCCGGGTACAGCACGTGAGGAAGCTAAATAAGTTAAGGAGATACTGCTGCCGCCAGAGTTCATAATAGGTCCGAAGTGAGCTAATAAGCTAACTAGAGAATAACTCGAAGTGCTTAAAGCTGCTAGATAGCCTTTACGTGATGTTTCTAAAAGCGGTTTAGAAATTTCCGGACTATTAGCTAGAGAATGGATTAAAATATCAATATGACCGAAATCCTTCGTTACCTTTTCAACAACCTCAGAAACGGTATACCCTGAAATCCCTTTGTAGCGTTTGTTTTCTGCAACATCTTGAGGAACATCTTCAGGTTTATCGAAACTTGCATCCATGGGATAGATTTTTTTAATTTCTAGGAGGCTTCCGTCAGACAATTTTCTTGATTCATTAAACTTTCCCAAATCCCAGGATTGGGAGAAGATTTTATAAATAGGTACCCAAGTTCCTACAATGATAGTAGCTCCAGCTTCTGCTAATATTTTAGCGATTCCCCAGCCATAGCCCTGATCGTCGCCAATGCCCGCTATAAAAGCTACTTTGCCAGTTAAATCGATCTTTAACATGTGCCAACCTTATTATCTAAGTCCATATTGATATGGGGAGGTTAGCAGATTCCTTATTATTACGAAACTCTTTGAAAATCCACTTGGCTCATCAATCATCAAAGCATTTTTCTTTCTTCATTGTCCTGACTATCAATTAAAATTTTTATTTACATTTTAATTTCACAACCATAAACTCTCTGCCCCTTGCGCAAGTTTGCAAGGAGAATCCTATGTTTAGTGTGATCTGTAAGTGAATAGGATAAAATTAAAATAGGAGAAAAATCATGGCATTTCCACTAGGGAATATTCGTTCTTTTTTAGGTTTTGGAGAACCTCAAGAAGAGACAAATGCTACAGAGAGCACATCATTGGTTTCTACTGTTGCTGAAACAGCGTTGACTAATTCAACTACACCATCTACCTCACAAACATCGCCAAATACTTCTACGGTGACCTCTTCTGTTTTTGTTTCAGAAGCAGGAGATGTTGCTATGGCTGCAGCCAATGTAGCTTTATCAGCTTTAGACGCGAGCTTGGAAGATATTTATGTAGATATGGATCCAATCAGACGTGATAGCGCATCGCAAACAGATGAAATAAGTTGTGAAGAATTTTTAAAAGAAATTTATAAAGATCAAGTTGTTCTGCGAGATCATGTTAGGGAAGTTGTTTCAGCTCGTTCTGTTTCATGTGGAGCAGAACTTTTTGCAAGATCTTCGATACTCACCCAACCTCCTCGTGCAAGTATGGAGTGTTTAGATGATATTTCACTTTTTGAATGTGCTGAAACGTCATCTCTAGCAGTTGCAGAGGAACCTGAGGAGAACAAATCTCCTATACTGCGTACACAAGTTTTTGGTTTTTTCATAGATCTTTTAAAACAAGATTTACTTCACGATAATATTAGTGGAGGTAGAGTCAAAGCGCTCTTGGATCACGTATCTGGGGGTATGACGAGAGAACAATATAAAGAGTTATTGGATTTAATTAAAGAAGGAGATTTCACCTCTACAGAAGATATCAGTAAGTTTTGTGATATATTTATGTCAACGCCTGTATTTCAATCCTCTCATCAGTTGCAGACCTTATTTACATTCTTTAAGGGAGAAGGGGGTGCTGTTACTTTAGTCATGTTGCATGAGCTCATGGGTGTGTTAACGGGAACATTTGGCCTGCCGCTTCCTGAAGGATTGAGTTCTTTCTTGCTTGCTCTCAAAAATTTATATTCAACTACACATCCTGGTGGGGAATCAAACATAGCTGCTGCAGTATCTATTGTATCTTTAGTTGCAGGAGTATTACAAAGTGAGCAGGCACGTTTCCTTATGCAATCGTGTTACGATGGTTGTGCAGATTCTTGTTCAGGAAATTGTGGATGTGCAGGTTGTGGATGTGCTGATGGTGCTGTAGGTTGCGGAGGATTTGGTTCATTCTTATGTGGTCTTTTTGCAAGATCCTGCAGTTTAGATACGCGTCAAGGTGGTATTACAGAAGAAGAATTTAAGAAGTTAGAAAGCAAATACAGCTCAGCTGTTGTTTTGATCGCTTTAAATAATTTAGGTGTAA
The DNA here is from genome assembly GCF_036632095.1 of Chlamydia sp. 04-14. Lineage (NCBI taxonomy): Bacteria > Pseudomonadati > Chlamydiota > Chlamydiia > Chlamydiales > Chlamydiaceae > Chlamydia > Chlamydia sp. 04-14. Next base: position 285,090 of record NZ_JAPYKW010000002.1, on the reverse strand, counting down.
ACACAGTAGATCTGCTTGCAGGTAAGCAAGTAACATTACCTAATTTGGATCGAGTTAAGTCTGAATGCGAATCTGCTTCTAAAGATCTTAATCGTATTATCAAAAGTAAAACTAAAGAGATGTGGGGAGAAGCTGCATGCAATTATCCGCATCTTTTGTCTCACCCAATTCTTAAAGAAGGAATTATTGCTGGTTTATCCAACCGTCATATCGTTATTAATGATAATAGATTGCGAGCAAAAGTGCTTGTCGATTGTTCCTGGGGATCTCATGGATTTGTTTCGACTAATGAACCTTTTGATTCATCAAGATTAGTAGGTTCCCTTACTTCTCTTGTGGTTATGAAACGTGGTGATACAGTACATCGTAGATTGGGTGCTGCCGATGCTTCTGATGTTATGACTTGTGTATCTAGAATTCTGTCTGCATCTGTATCTACGGGAAACAACATCTGGTTATCTACTGAAGATCTCATGACATTGGTTTGTGTTGTTTTAGCTTACAGAAATCTTTCTGTAGTTGATGGAGAGGGTTCTGAGAATACTAGAATTCATGATGCTCAGGAAATCAAAGACCTTTTCGCTATAGTTGAAGATAATCGTGTTCGAGTAGAAAGGAATAAACAAAGCGATATCAGAGCAAGTATGAATGCTTCCGTTTTATACACACATATAGCTAGAAACGCATCTAAGAGAGAAAATAACTATAGGGTTCTGAAAGACAGAGCAAGAACTGAAGTTAGGGATAATCTTGTTATTAAGATGTCGATGCCGTGGATGAGAGCTGCAGGTTTAGTTCTGAAAAACGCCTCTACACAAGCACATGATGAGGTCGATCAACCCGTTGTAAGATCTCCAAGAGCTTCCGGAGGTATCTATGTTGCTCAGGAATATAGAGAAACTTCTGTATAACTTAACACTAAACCATTTTCAAAAATAGCTAGACTATTTTGAAACTAATAAATCCGAGCATGTAATAACTCAACCATAGTTGTTTATAAGTGTCTTAGCCGTAAAGGATACTGAAATAAACAGCAAATAGGGCTATTACATGCTCATTTTTTTTAAAATTCAAATTTTTTCTATACATTTCATTTCATCTTCTCTAATCTCCGATGCGCTAATTTTTTGAAAATCAATGACTTTGGGTTGTTTTCCCTTTGTCTGTTATTTTAGTTAAGGAGAATAGAAATGACATCGCCTACAGGTAGCGGTAATACGAATCCCGGTTTTATTTTTGATGACGGCAGTTCAAATACTGGTACAAATTCCACGGGTGGAGGAGGAGGAGCGCAGCGTCCAGGAGGGGTTAGGAGCCTAGCTGCTGGTATTTATGATTGGTTTCAACGCGGTGGCTCTTCAGGAGGAAATAACACGTCACAAATTGATGGAACTTCTAGACCTAATCCTCCAGTAATTACAGCGCAGCCTGGTCCTAGTGGTGGTGTGCATACTTCTGCAAGTATTCAAGCGCTTTTAGGTTTGCTCACACAAGGTGGTGCGGCTCCATCTCCAACATCTACGCCTTCTCCGGCTCCATCCCCAGCACCCGCACCTACTACGGATCCTAACATGCAAGCACTTTTAGCTTTGCTGACGCAAGCTGGAGGGGGAACAACACCTACGCCAGCTCCGACGCAGCCTCCACCTGTGATTACTACACAATCTACACCAGGGATTACAACGCCGCAATCGGTTGCGCCGACTCCTGGAGTTAATCCCGGGGTGCAAGCGCTTTTATCTTTACTGACGCAAGCTGGAGGGGGAACAACACCTACACCAGTTCCGACGCAGCCTACACCTGTGATTACCACGCAACCTATTCCAGGGATTACAACGCCGCAATCGGTTGCGCCGACTCCTGGAGTTAATCCCGGGGTACAAGCGCTTTTATCTTTACTGACGCAAGCTGGAGGGGGAACAATACCCACACCAGTTCCGACGCAGCCTCCACCTGTGATTACCGCGCAACCTACCCCAGGAGGGAATCAGACGCAACAGATGCAAATGCTTCAAACGCTTTTAGGTTTATTCGCACAAGGTCCTGGTGGTGTTCCTGGTCAAGGTTCACAATTGCTTATAGGTTTGCTTCAAGGTGTTGCTTCTACTTCTGGTCCTTACCAACAGGGTGCGCAATCTATTTTAAGTTTGCTTCAGGGACAAAATGGTGCAGCGTTGCAGCAAGGGCTTGGAGCTTTAGCAAACTTAGTGAGTGGTCAGGGATCTACTTCATCTAGTATAGGAACAGCCGTAAAGGCATTAAGTGGGTTAGCAGGTTTGGCTGGTCCTGTAGGTTCTGCTGTGGGTTCTTTAGCATCGATTCTTGCTGCTGCTGCAACTAGTGAGTCTGCCCAACGTGGTGGACGGTTCTGCTATGATAATTGCCATACATGTTGTGAGGGAAATTGTTGTTGTCCTCGATGTGGATGTAGTGATGGACAATGTGGCTGTGGGAGTTTGGGAAGATGTTTGTGTGGTCTATTCGGGAATTGCTGTGGTGTACAAGTTGATTCAAGAAGAGCTTTAGAGCAAGAATTACAAGAAATAGAGGATGAGTTCGGTGATTCTATATTTTTGATGGCATTAAGCAATTTAGGTATGGATACCGTAGGTCTCTTATCTGGAAGTACCGCTGTAACACTTCCTCCTATGGATAGGATTCGACAGGAATGTAGAAACTGCTCCAGGGATCTTCCAGGAATTTTGAAAAATAAAACTAATGCTATGTGGGCGGGAGCTGCACAAGGATATCGCAATGTTTTGCAAAATGCATTTTTGCGAGCGAATTTTGTCTCTGGAATGGCAAGTAGCTGTGATATCAATACCAATCAATTAAAAGATTGTGTGCGCGTACTTCATAAATGGGGAGGAGATGGAGGTGTTGTAGCAGCATCAGAGTTTGATATGGAGAGGTTAGCTCTTACTCTTCCAGATCTTACCGTGACCTCACGTCGTAATCCAGCAGTAGGACCCTTGGGTGTGATTACAGCTGCAGCTGTAATGCAGGATTTGGGAAGGATTTTAATGAAAGCCTCTCACGGAGGACGACAAATTTGGATCAATGTAAGCGATTTGATGACTCTCGTATGTATGATCCTTGCTTATCGAGGTATCTGTGTTGTTTCTGATACTGTAGATCCTGAAAGAGCAAGGATATATGAGAGAGGTAGAATGCGACAGTTAATTAGTGACGTAGATAATCGTCGGTTAATGAATGAGCGTAATCGTGGACCTGCTCCCTATGTTCCTCCAGTAAATCCTTATGCGGATCTAGCAGCGAGATGTTTCGCTGAGCAAGCTGAACGTGCAGAGAGAATGAGAAATCCTGGAGATGCGTCTAGACAACAGTTGTTAGCAAACTTCTCGAGTAGATGGATGTTAGCAGCAGGAATTACTCCTGCCCGTCCTGTTGTGACACAACCCTCAGCTGCAACAGCTCCTATAATTACACGTGCTACAGTTAGTGGTCTAGGAGTGAATCCGCCTGTGAATCAGGATGGACGTAATTATGATCAGGAAGGCGCGCGTCCTAGAGGAGGCAATGGTAATGGAGGAAATAATCAGGGACAGGGAGGCAATGGCAACAATAATGGAGGAGGCAATACCGGAGGTTTAACAGAAACTCGAGTTTAACGTTTCAGTAGTAGATGGGGGACTACTTCTCTAGGATCTCCAGATGAGGATGCTGTAATATCTACCTTCTCTTGAGAAAATGGTGATGTAAAGGTTAGGGCATGTGCGTGGAGTAGAGGACGGAATACATTTTTTGGTTGTTCTTTCCTTCCGTAATCTACATCACCAACAACCGGATGACCGAGAGTTTGCATATGTAGACGGATTTGATGTGTCCTTCCTGTAATTGGTTCACAACGCATCAAAGTATAGTGTTTATAAGTACACAACACTGACCAATTTGTAATTGTTAACTTCCCACGATCTTTATTTGTATTTCCAAAAATTACAGCACCACAACGACGTGATCTAGGAGCGGTATGAGAAATTAAGGTTCCTGAAGATTTTTTTGGATGACCAAAAACTAAAGCAGTGTATTGTTTATGTATTTTTCGTTTCTTGAACAGTTCCGTGAGGGCATTAGCAGCATCTGCATTTTTGGCAAATAAGATACATCCCGTGGTGTCTCTATCTAGCCTATGGACTATATTGAGTCCTGTTGTTTTTGCCAGATCTTCCGTAGAGATGTGGGAAGGTTTGTCGTAAATACAACAATGTAGATCTTCCCAAAGGATTTTTGGCTCTGATCTTATTTGCAAGGTTAAAGTAATGCAATCTCCAGGTTGAACTTTATAAGATTCGAACCTTTCCAGATGACCGTTTACACGACAACCGTGATAACGTACCGAATCAAGAATGATATGTTTTTTATAATCGGGAAGCCGAGAACGTAAGAAAGATGATAATCTTTCTACATGATCAGCAACCCATGAGAATTCTTTCATAAAGTAGCAAAATTTAGAACTTAGGTAAAATTTTACGAGAATTTGTATGGCAAAGATAGCTTTTTCTGAAAGAGCAAAGAAATTTCCTGTGGAAAAGTTAAAACAATGGTTTGCAGATAATAAGCGTAGCTTCCCATGGAGAGACAATCCTTCACCTTACAATGTCTGGGTTTCCGAAGTGATGCTCCAGCAAACCCGAGCAGAAGTTGTAGTAAATTATTTTCTTGAATGGATGGAGAAGTTCCCTACCATAGAAGCATTAGCTACGGCTAAAGAAGAAGATGTGATCAAAGCTTGGGAAGGTTTAGGTTACTACACTCGAGTACGGAATCTTTTGTATGGAGCCCGTATGGTGATGAAGGATTTTGGAGGAGAGCTTCCTGACGATCCTTTAGATTTAATGCAGATAAAGGGACTGGGCCCCTATACGGTACATGCTATTTTAGCTTTTGCTTTTAAAAGGAGAACAGCTGCGGTAGATGGTAATGTTTTGCGGGTAATTAGCAGGGTATTTTTAATAGATGCTTCTATAGATTTAGAATCTACTAAGACTTGGGTGTTTAGAATTGCCTTATCTCTTTTACCTGCTAAAGATCCGCAGATAATTACCGAAGCTTTGATAGAGCTTGGGGCGTGTATTTGTAAGCGTGCTCCCAAATGTGAAATCTGTCCTTTAAAAACTATGTGCGGAGCCTATAAAGAAGGTAGGCAAAAATCTCTTCCCATACGTCATGCTAGGAAAAAAATTGTTACACTATTTCGTTGGGTAGCAATTGTTCTTTATGAAGATGCTATCGTTCTTGAACAGAGAAAACCCGAGGAGATGATGGCTGGTTTATATGAGTTTCCTTATATAGAGGTTGAGTCTTTTGATGATCTTTCGGATATAGAAGGGCTTATCGAAGAAATGGAGGAACGTGTAGGAACTCCGCTAGTATTTTATGGAGAATTAGAGGAGCAACGTCATTCTTTTACCCATTATAAGGTACGTCTTATTCCAAAAATCTTCCATGCAAAATCTAAACCAAAATCTGAGTTTCTCTATCCTATAGAGATTTTAGATTCTTTACCTTTTTCTTCTGGACACAGGAAAATAAAGGCTTGGTTATTAGAAAATGCTTATACTATTTCTAATCCTGAACTTGTGAAGGTTTAAGTTCATGAAAAATATAGACTTTTCTCAATTGATAGAGCTTGTTAGAAAAATGGTCTCAGATGGGGTCTGTCCTTGGACAGATCATCAGGATTTTGATTCTATACTTAGCCATATTCTCCAGGAATGTAAGGAACTTTCTGAAGCTGTTCATGAGGGGTATCCTGTTAAGGAAATCACCTCGGAAGCCGGAGATGTTCTTACTCTTGTGTTGTTGTTGTGCTTCAAGATGGAATTTCTAGGAATGTCTTCAGTAGATGCAATTATTGCTGAAGCTCTTGCTAAAATTCGTCGTCGTGCTCCTCATGTTTTCGACCCAAGTAAAACAATTTCTTATGAGGAAGCAAGAACAGCATGGGCTCTTGCTAAACTCGAAGAGAAGAGTGAAGAATAGGAAATTTACTAAAGGCTTTCCTCTTTAGTAAAATTCACCGAGTATGGTATCAAAGAGCAGTAAGTTGGGGACCTTTTAAGAGAAGAGACCTACGAACCGGGTCAGGACTGGAAGGTAGCAGCCCTAAGAAGAGCTTTCTTTTGCTAGAAGTGTTTCTCCAACTTACTCTTTTTCAATTTTATACCGACAACATTCCGATATTTGTAACGTTGAATAGTATATGTAATACTATAGGCGCAGCGATATGACGTTCTTTTTCATAAAGAAATCCCGTAAATAGAGAAAAAATTAAAAGAACGGGAACAAATACTAAGCTTCCCCAAGAATGCTCTACATGGGTAAGAGCAAAGATTACTGAAGAATATAAAAGAGCATAAACTCTATTCATTTTATTTTTTAGAAAGGTTTGTAGAAAACCCCTGAAGAATATTTCCTCAGCAAAAGGAATCAAAATTCCTAAACTTAAAATAAATCCACGATCACGCACTGTGGATGTCAGAGTATCTTGAACTTCCTGAGTCAGCGTTTGTTCTTGTAGGGACTCCATAGGCAAGATAAGCATCAATCCTTTATTCAGCACTAGACCAATGATCTGAGTAATAGGGATTACAATAATCCACATCCGTACTGCAGAAAAAATTGCTCTTAAAAATGTCGCTTCAGGCTTATTTCCCGAGTAAATTACACTACGCGTAACTTCAATAGGTAATCCTAGAAGATAAAAGATATAAGCCGACGCTAGAAAGATTCCGTGTAGTGAGCGTGCAGTGACATCAGAATGCGATCCTGTAATAAAAGGAATCAATCCAGGAAGAAATAAAAGAACAACCCCGACAAGAATATGCCTTAGTTGTAATGGAGTTTTTTCTGAGGGTTTTGGCCAGGTAAAAAAATTTCTTGATACAACAGCTGCTAGAGCTAGAAATACAAGGAGGAATAACCAAGAATGCATCATAAATTACGAATAATTTGCACAGACATAACCTTCAACTCTGGCAACGACTTCTCGAAATAGGCGGTGATGCATAAGCCCCATAGGTGTAGATTCGAAATGTTTTGTTTGCCATCCATAACGATGATAATCGCTTGCTGTTGTAGCAAGAGGTTGGCTAGATTCAATGATTTCTTGATAGATCATCGAAACCTTATTATGACGAATATCGAAAACACGAACACGAACAGAAGCTGTTATAGAGTCGTGGCCAAACATATCTTGTGATGTTTTCTGCTCTAAAAGTTCTGTAGCTACCACAAACTCTGCTGGAAGAAATTCAACTATTGCTTGCGGAGAAAACTCGGGAACCACAGGAGAATAAAATTGTGAGATGATCTGTGGAGATGCAGAATGTTTAATTAAAAATAATCTTTCAGAAGAATGGAATCTCTTACCGATTTCTTGAGTGAATTCTGATTGTAAATTCCATGGAAGTACTTCAGAGACTTTCCCAGAACGGTAAAATACTGGCAGCATCGCAACGACGCCCTTCGCTTTACTGCCTGATTTGTAAAGTTTAGGATGATAGCTCCCCGATGCTGGTAGAGAACAGCTAGATAGGTTTATAGACAAAAGTCCACAAGAAACTAATAAGAGGAGTTTTCGCATAATTGCTGTCCTTACATTAACGAATACCGTTTGCTCGGGTATTGAATTTTACTTTTGTAAAGCGCCCCATTCTTTCAAAGGAATTCTTATTTTCCTATGGATAGGGATACTGAGTTATTGTTCCTGTTAAGTTATAACAAAGAAAAAAATAAAAACAAGTCCCGAAATCATAGAAAACCCTAGATTTATTCCTGTAGGTTTTCGTTATTTTGCCTGAGAAGATTCTTGCTGATGATACGAACAGGGACAATCCCATTCTTTAGGAATTAATGTGCATCCAGGAATTAATAGCGCAGGGGATGAGAATACAAGAATAGAAAGAAACCATTTCATTACTATACTTATCCTTAACATTGTCTTTTTCTATCTGTTCATAAGCGCAAGAATACTTTTATGCAAAGTCTATTTACATATTTATTTGGAATGAATTTAGTCTTTTTTTAGATATGTATAGAGATAATCTGAGAATAATAAAAAAATGCCCGTAATCTTACGGGCATAATTTTCTTAACAAAGAAAAATTTAGACAGAATCTCTGGTTAATTAACCATGAGTTTCAGTAGAGGATGACCCTCCTGTATTTTCAGAATCATTTGTACCACCGGTGTGATCTATGTCATTGGTACTGTCCACATCAGAAAATTCTTCGTCTGATTCTTCAGTTTCACTAGGGTGCTCAGAGTCTTCTACTTCTTTATTTTGGTTGCTAGAGTCAACTTCTTTGGTTTTGTTATCCCCGTCGCTATCGCTAGCTTTTTTAGGATCTATTACCTTCTCGCTTCCATCGGTGGGATGAGCTTTTCCACTTCTGTCTACAGGCGTTTTTGGATCATCCTCTACTTTTGGTTTCTCATCTAGATCAAGACCTTTTTTAACTTCTTCTGCATCTAAGATTTTAGGGGCTGGTAATTTAGACTCCAGATAGGAGCAGTGTTGATGAAGAGCCATTAATAAAACTATAGCAGAGAGTATTGCACCCACTGGTAAAGCCCAAAGTCCGCCAACTCCCGTTACAATAGCGCAGATAATGCCAATTGCAGATAGTAAGGCAGCAGCGACTATAACGACGATAGCCAAAATATTGCATCTTTTTATTTTCTTCTCGGTGTTTGAAATTAACTCATTTAAATCAGTTTTTTCTACACTAGAGAAGTTGGATGTAGGTATTGTAGTTGGTGATGTAGGTACAGATGTCATAATTTTCACCTAAAATAGTGTTGATTGCAGGCATTTTAGAGGAAGTTATGATTTTAAGTCTTTTAATTAGTGGATCTTAGTTTAATTTATTCTCTTTTTTCAGAGAAACAACGCTATAATTTAAGAAAGCCTCTTAGTCTATCTAACTGCTTATCGCTAATGGATTTATGCAATGTTTCGGTTGCTAGCACAATTGAATCTCGTATTGAGTCGGTAAAGCATGTGCAAAGTGTGAAATAAAAAAGGAACCGTGGATATATCCCGGTTCCTTGATATTCTTAAGAACGTGTAGTAAATGTCTTACTACTGTTGCTGAAGAAGTTCAGCTCCTAATCCCTTGGCAAAATCTGGCTCAGTATTAGCAAATCCTGTAACCGGAGGGCTGATGAAAGATTCATCACCAAAAGGTACAAAGGAGAGCTTCGGTCGTGCTCTATAAATTACTAGAACCAAAATTACCGAAAGAACAAGAGCAACTACAGGTATGGCCCATAGACCCGCAATCCCGGTAACAACAGCGGCCGCTATACCCGCAGCGGATACTAATGCTGCAGCCACAACCGTAATAATCGAAAGAGCTTTCGCCTTTCTCAATCCTCTATGATAAGACTCAGGAGTGATAAAACTCTGTGGTTTTACCGCTACATCCGGAGTTAATGAAGATGTTGAAGATGTTGAAGATGTTGAAGATGTTGAAGATAATGACATGCTTTTATCCAAAATTAAAGTATTAACTGTATTATTTTAACAAAAATCGCTTTTTAAGTCTTTTATTGTGAATATTTAATTTAATTTAGTTCTCGGAAAAAGAATAAGGGAGATTCTATGGGCATGCCCTGCTCTTTCACTACGACAATTGTTAAGAATATGTTAGGATTTCTATCTGAAAATTCTTGAAGGGCAACTACGAGAGCGGCTTTTGCGGCTTTTAGATGCGGATTATCCGAAGGGAGATCTTCGTCGTCGTATAGGTTTTGTCGATTTGCCTCAGAGAATAGCAGAGGGATTTGCACCATAGTTGCTGGAATCTCTCCAGAAATGGCCTCTTCAAAACATTTTATATAGGTTTCTTTACATGCGAAGAAAGCTGCTATCGGATCATAATATTCTGGCGTTAGAGGATTGTAGACGTGAGAGAAGTAGAAGGGTAGACCGGTATTTGGGGGATTTCTTATTCCATCAATAGTTTCCCAGATACATTTTTTTGAGCAGGTTCCGGGAGTTAATATAGTGTTACCACTCGATGTTTGTTTCGCCCTCTCCCAGCAGTTCGGGCTTACAGTACTATAGAAAGAGTAGCGTCCCCAAAACAAATCCCCTCTATTCATTTCCGCATCAGTCGGATTTACCATCATTAGTGTGCACTCAGATGTTGTTCTCGGTTCTGTGACATTGCCAACAGTGGATATGAGAATAATTCCGGAGTTACTGTTTAGCCGCCACACAGCCTGTTGAACGCTATCTGGAAGAGGGCGTATTTTATAGGGGAGGTTACACCACCGAGACTCTGTCCACAAGGTTGTTAATAAATCATCATATTTAGGCACAGAGAGTGGTATACGTACGATTGATGCCTCATCAATGGGGCTATTTTCTCTTGGGGGTAATCCGCGACAGACGGAAGAGATGGGTTGTAGAGCTGTAGGATCGGATTGTGTATTTATCAAATCTAGAAGACAGCAAAGAACCATTAAAATAGAGGCCAAGGACAAGACTATGATAGATGCTGCTAATGGGAAGACTATAGAAAAGATAATCCCTGATAAAATCAAAACTCCAGCAAGGCCCAGAATAGACCCCACGAGTCTTTTCTCATATTTTTTTACAAATTGAGAACAAGTTCTCGATGCATCAACATCAAGTGGTAGAGTGTCTGGTTTTAAAGATGATGGTTGTACTGACATTTATAATTCTGGACTATGTGACGATTCTATTTTAGCGGGAGATTTTCAAAAGATTCCCGACTTTAACTAGTTATTTCCTATAATGAGTTGATTATAACTCAACTTTTTCTATTTTAGACAATTAGTATTAATTTATATGTAAGAAAGTAACGAAATCTAAATATAAAAATTTCTCTAAATATTATCGTTTTGGTATATCCCAGAAAGAATACCAAATTATAATTTTCTATTGATTGAACCAACCAGTCTCAGAGAATCTCTAATTTTTTTATCTGTGTTTAGTGATTTATAGTTTCCATGCAAAATACTGTAGATTTCGATTATTTTGGTCTAAGCGATATTGGGATGGTCCGCTCTAGGAATGAGGATTTTTGGCAGGTAAATCTTTCCTCGAGAGCTGTTGCTATTGCAGATGGTATGGGAGGATGTTTAGGAGGCGATGTTGCTTCTCACGAAGCTATTTTTAGCTTAATGGAGTTGATTGACGCTAGACAATCCCAACTAGAAGAGTTTAAAGATGATCAGTATCGGGAAATATTGCGGGTAATTCTTTCCGAGGTTAATGGTTTGATTTATGAGCATGGGCTCATGGAATCACGTCTTCAGGGCATGGGAACTACATTGAGTTTCATGCAGTTTCTTAGGGAAAAGGCGTGGTTACTTCATGTCGGAGACAGTAGGATTTATCGCTTGCGCGGTGAAAAGCTTTCCTGTTTGACAGAAGACCACTCTTTAGCAAATCAATTGAAAAATCGTTATGGGCTTTCTAAACAATCAGATAAGGTGTATCCTTATCGTCATATTCTGACTAATGTTTTGGGAAGTCGCCCCTATGTGATCCCCGATATTCGAGACATTTCTTATGAAAAAGAAGACTTGTTTGTTTTCTGCTCGGACGGCTTGACAAACATGGTTTCTGATGCAGATATGCGGGATATTTTGCTTCAATCTACGACTCTAGAAGAAAGTGGAAATATTTTGATTTCCCTAGCAAATAGTCGTGGAGGATCTGATAATGTTACCGTGGTATTAGTCCGAATACAGTAGTATCCGATTTAAGGAACTGTATAATGATCTACTTGGATAACAACGCTATGGCTTTTTTAGAGCCAGGTCTTTTGCAATTTCTACAGCAGCTCTTTCTCGAGGGGATTTATGCTAATCCTTCAAGTGTACATAGTCCAGGGAAGAAATCTCGGAAGATAATTCATGAAACGACAACGTTAATTCAAAAGACGCTATCTTTCTCGGGACAGGTAATTTATACTTCGAGTGCTACGGAAAGTTTAAATTTAGCTATTGCGAGTCTTCCTAAGGGGAGTCACGTGATTACATGTAGTTGCGAACATCCTGCAATAATAGAGCCTTTAAAAAATGCCAATCTCCTCGTTTCGTATTTGGATCCTCAGTTTGGAAACTGTACGATCAGTCCCGAACAAATAGAAGCTGCTATCACACCAACAACCTCTGCAATCGTATTAGGATGGGTAAATAGCGAAATCGGTGCGAAAATAGATGTAGAGGTAATTGCTAATATTGCTAGGGAGCATAATTTACAATTTATCGTAGATGCTACAGCAATTGTTGGTAGAGAAAAGATAGCCATTCCTAAAGGCGTCACTATGGTTGCTTTTAGTGGACATAAGTTTCACGCTCTATCAGGAATAGGGGCTCTTCTTATATCTCCAGGATTTAAGGTTTCTCCCTTACTTTGGGGTGGTGGTCAGCAGGGCGGTATACGTTCTGGAACAGAAAATCTCTGGGGGATTGCCTCGCTATACTATATCTTCAATATTCTTATTGAAAAACAAGAAGAAATAACTTCTAAAATCTTACAATATCGCAATTACTTCGAGGCACGCTTAAAAGAGCGTATTCCTGAGATTAGAATTCATTGTGAGGATCAACCTCGTGTGAATAACGTTTCTGCTATTGCTTTCCCCCCATTAGAAGGCGAGGTGATGCAAATAGCTTTAGATGTTGAAGGTGTGGCTTGTGGTTATGGCTCAGCATGCTCTTCGGGAGCAACTACCGCTTTCAAATCTTTAGTCTCTATGAAAATTGATCAGGATATAGCGCTAGCTACCTTACGGTTTTCTTTCTCTCATTTGCTAACACAAGAGGATCTTGATTTAGCTATCGAGAAGATTATGAAAGTGAGCACTCATTTGAGAAGCGCTTGGTAACGTTACGAAAGTAGATTTTTAATGGAAACACTTTTGATTCCATAGAGCGATACTTCTTTAACTTCTAGGAGAAGATTATCGGTAATTACTGATGTTCCAATTTCTGCAGGAGTATCAAGTAATTGTAAAACTAACTGCGCTAGAGTTTCTACTCCATAACGCGTAAGCTCAATTCCTAGCTCTTTCTGTAGATCTTTTAATGGTGTATTTCCTGGAAAAGTTCTTTCTATTAAGGAGACGGTTTTAGGTTTTAACTGAGCGATATTTGATGTATTAAATAGGATTTTAAAAATCGCATTTAAACTGAGAATACCCATCGGTTCTCCAGAAGAATTCAATACAACAGCTACGCTAGAGCGGTTATCTCTGAATTCTTTTAGAATACGTATCAGTTTAGATTTTGCTGTGATAAACCATGGTGAATGGAGATTATGAATTAATGCATCATTAGGATTTTTATTCACAAAATCTTTAGGTAAAGCTATCCCTATCACATTTTTACGTGCCTTATGGTAGACGGGGATAAACTCCATATCAGTATTTCTTATCTTACGACACAAATCCTTAACATTTGCCGTAGAAGGCAACATTGTCACCAGATCTAAGGGTTGACATACTTGCTCGGCAGATGTTGCACTTAAAGAGAAAATATTCGTGGCAATAACATTAAAATCTTGTTCCTCATGATGCGTCTCTAAAGCTTTTTGAAATTCATCACGACTTAATGTTGAGTTCAACTTCTCTTTCTTTATCTTTAATAGATAATAAATTCCTTCTGTAAGACTCCCTATGAATTGAATTAATGGGTAAAATAGATAGTGAGAATAATACAGTATAGGAGCACCCCAGAGCGCTAACCTCTCAGGAATTTTGCGTGATATCGTTAAAGGAAAAAGCTCAGCAAAAATTACGACAAGAAAGATCTGAGTAAAAGGAGCGTAATCTGGAGAAAATCCTAGAGCTTTATAACAATTCCTAGCTGATTCAGAACCAATTTGAAGAGCTATATTTACCCCAAGCATCACTGTTCCGAATAAACGATAAGGACGACGGATAAGAAAATTAATATAGCGTGCTTTCTTATGATCTTTTGTTAGATAGTATTGCAGGCGTACGCGATTAAAGGAAACGCAAGCCATTTCCATCATAGAATAGAATCCTTGAAGGACAATACATACAAAATTGACCCCAAGCCAAAAGAAAGGAGAATCAGTCATGCATTTTCCTTATATATACTCGGCGTATGCGATTAGGAGCCGCATCCAAAACTTGAAACATAAGATTGTTCCAAGTGAGTTTTGTCCCCGTAATGGGAATAGATTCCATCTGTTCAGTTAACCATCCTCCTAAAGTGGCGCTATTGTTATTTGTAGGGAGATTGATATTGAAAATCTCACTGAGATCACTCAGTTCTAAAGTGCCTGCTGCGATAATAATATCTTTGCCTGACATTGTATAAAGAACTTTTTCACTTCGTTGATCTATGATTTCTCCAGAAACGATCTCAAAGAGATCTTCCTGAGTAATTAATCCTTCGATCGAACCATATTCATCGATGATCATACCTAAAGTTTCATCTTCTGCAGCAAGGTGACATAGGGCTGTTTTTGCTGATATTGTCTCAGGCATATAGTAAGGCTTGTTCAATAAAGGCAAAAGATCTTCGGATGATTGTAAGGGCTTACCATGAAGTAGCAAAGCTTTCGCTGTGCAGATTCCCAATAGGTTTTGTAAATTATCATTACATACGGGCACTCTCGAGCAATGTTGCTGAGAAAATAGATCATAGAGATTATCAAGAGGTGTCTGAATGTCGTAAAACAAAACATCTTGACGAGGTTTCATACGCTCTTTAACACTACAATCACTAAGAGATAAATAACCGTATAGCAGACGACTTTCATCCTGATTAACAACGCCAAAGTCTTTACAACTTTGTAAGACCTCTTTCAGTTCCTGAGGTTGGATGATATCCATCTTCTGAGATGAAAGAATCCATTGTACAATGTAGTTAATCCCACTGATTGCCCAGTAAAGTAAAGGTCGGAGCACTTTTGTAAATACTAAAATAAGAGGAGCAACAAAAGAGGCTATCTGTGTGTTGAATGGAAGGGCGACCGCCTTGGGTAAAATTTCACATAAAATCAGAGTTAAAGCTAAAGGGAAGCCAACAATAAGCAACCATGAGGCTTTGTCCCCAACAAGTATAGCTACACAGTTTTGAATCCCAATATTTAAGCCGATATCAAGAAAGATCAGCGTAATGAGTAGATGGTGGGGATGAGAGAGTAGAGAAGCTACTAACTGCTGTTTTTTATATCTAGAACGCTTGTAATGAGAAATTAAAGAGGTTGGAAGAGAGAAGAGTGCTATCTGTGATAATGAAATAAATCCAGAACACAGGGTAAAACATATGATTAGAAAAATCAGAACAGTAGGAATCATGCTTGTGTCTCAATCCATGCTCTTCGATTTTATAATCGGAGAGAAACATACTTTAGTATAGCCTTTAGGAACTAACCCTAGTCTACGAATTAAAGCAGATTCAATCACTGCAGGATCATCCCAATGCTGAATATGCAACCGAAGTTCTTTTTGCTCTTCTTCAACATAAAAGATTTTCTCTTGAAGTCCTGATACACGCTTCTGTAAACGCATTTCCTCTTGTTTCAGTTCTTGAATAGCACGGTCATACATAAACCCACTAATAAGCATGCAGAGGATTAACCACCAAGAGTTAACCACAATTTCTTCAAGGCATCTCTGCCAGTGAACTTTTTGCATCTTCTAACTTTAAACAAAAGGAACAGTAATTCCCTGCTGTTTTTGATACTTACCTTTTCTTTCTGCGTAAGAGACCTCACACATCTCGTCTGCTTCAAAAAACAAGACTTGAGCTATTCCCTCATTAGCATAAATTTTTGCAGGAAGGGGAGTAGTATTAGAAATTTCTATGGTAACGTATCCTTCCCATTCAGGTTCAAAAGGGGTTACATTAACAATGAGTCCACAACGTGCATACGTGGATTTTCCTATACACATTGTTAAGACGTTTCTTGGAATACGAAAATACTCTACACTATGAGCAAGAGCAAATGAATTCGGAGGAATGATACAAACATCATCAGTAATAGAGATAAACGTATCTTCTGTAAAATGCTTTGGATCGACAAGAGAATTGTATACATTAGTGAATACTTTAAACTCTCTAGACAGACGAAGATCATAACCATAGCTAGATAAGCCATAGCTGATTAATTTCTCTCCAGTTTCTGCATCTATATTTACTTGGCCATCAGCGAAAGGCTCGATCATTCCGTGAGCCAGTGCCATTTTACGGATCCATTTATCTTCTTTAATGCTCATTTAGAAACCTTAGTAGTTAGATTCTATAGAACGTTTTCATAGTATTTTGATTTAGTAGAAACCGTAATCTTGGCGATGCCGAGGATACAGTTTTCCACACGACAATAGAATACATCTTTTGTCGGTATATGCAAATACCTAAAAAATTCAAAGGTCTTTTAACTTTGAAATAGAATACGCAGCCTCTCTAAAAGAAAAGAACTTTGTATTCGATGCAATTCTACGGCGATGTTAGATAATAGCGTAGGAAAAAGGCAAATCTTATTTTTTTCTTAAGATTTTTTTAATCATTCTTAGCTATAGGCATGCACTCCTAAGTTTATTTTTATGCGAGAGAGCTTTCTTAATTAGTTTTGTTCTCATTTTTTTAAGATATTCTTATCTATCTTTTCTCAAGGACTTGTATTGACGTTATAGAATTAGCCTATGTATAACCAGATTTTGGCAGATGAGCTATGTGATGGAAATTTAAAAAAACGAAGATTTTATTTTTCTCTAAGAAGAGCAAATAATCTGGCTTATGCAAATTTCTTAGAAGACAGAAATTCCTATCCTTTGTGAGACTAAGGGAAATGCGGTAACATATGACACATCAGGTATCTGTCTTACATCAAGATAAAAAGTTCGATATTTCTTTACGTCCCAAGGGATTAAGGGAATTCTGTGGTCAGAAGCAACTTACGGAACGCCTGGAGTTGTTTCTTCATGCCGCTGTGCAACGGGGAGAAGTTCCTGGCCATTGTCTGTTTTTCGGTCCTCCAGGATTGGGTAAAACATCACTTGCTCATATCGTTGCTCATACCGTAGGCAAAGGATTAGTTGTGGCTTCAGGACCTCAACTTGTTAAACCATCTGATTTATTGGGATTGTTGACAAGTTTGCAGGAAGGCGATGTTTTCTTTATTGATGAAATCCATCGCATGGGAAAAGTTGCTGAGGAATATTTATATTCAGCAATGGAAGACTATAAGATTGACATTACTATTGATTCAGGCCCGGGCGCACGATCAGTTTCTGTGGATCTTGCTCCTTTTAGTTTAGTAGGAGCAACAACGCGTTCCGGAATGTTAAGTGAGCCCTTGCGTGCTCGTTTTTCTTTTACTGGGCGCATGTCATATTATTCCGACGAAGATTTGACAACAATTCTCAAACGATCTTCTAATTTATTAGGGATTGATGCTGATTCTTCAGCATTACATGAAATTGCCCGGAGATCTAGAGGGACACCTAGATTAGCTAATAACCTTTTGCGTTGGGTTCGAGATTTTGCTCAAATGCGCGAGGGTAATTGTATTAATAGTGACGTAGCCGAAAAAGCTTTGGCTATGCTATTAATAGATGATTGGGGATTAAATGAGATTGATATTAAACTCCTCACCACAATAATAGACTATTATCAGGGTGGCCCTGTAGGTATTAAAACTTTATCAGTGGCCGTAGGAGAAGACATCAAAACTCTAGAAGATGTGTATGAACCTTTCTTGATTTTAAAAGGTTTATTAAAGAAAACATCTAGAGGAAGAATGGTTACCCAAATTGCTTATAATCATTTGAAAAGGTGTTCAGATAACTTGCAGAGTTTAGGAGAAGAAAAGTGAAGATATTGAAGTACATCCTTTTAGGACTTTCCTTCAGTATGGGCGTAGCCGGGTACACAGAAGTTAAGGTTTCTGATACTTTTATGGTTCAACCTATTGTTTCCGAACCTAAAATTCGTGTTCTTCTTTTGAATGAGAGTACCACGGCTCTAATAGAAGCTAAAGGTCCTTATCGTCTTTATGGTGATAGCGAGTTATTGCAACACTCACCTCAAGGTTTGCGTTGTGCGGCCCACGCTCTTTACGGAGGTGTTCGATGGGGAGAAAATTTCCCAGGAGTCCAGTGTTTAAAGATAGAACCTATTGATGATTCTGCATCACTATTTGTAAATGGACTACAATATAAGGGAGCTCTTTATATTCATAAGACAGATAAGCACTGTATTGTTGTAACTAATGAGCTAACTGTTGAAGAGTATCTTAAATCGATTCTTTCCACGAAATATCTCAGAGAATTAGATAAGGAAGCTTTATCAGCATGTGTGATTTTAGAGAGAACCGCTTTATATGAGAGGCTTCTCGCTAAAAATCCTCAAAACTTCTGGCATGTCACAGGATCCGAAGATCATTATGCTGGTTATGGAGCTACACGACAATTCTATGGCGTTGAAGATGCTGTAGATTGGACATCACGATTGATCGTTGATAATCCTGAAGGATTGATTATTGATGCTGATGGCTTGCTTAAAGCTAATGTAGATCGTCTTGCTGTAGAAGGTTATAATGCACGTCAAATTCTTGAGAAATTCTATAAAGATGCTGATTTTGTAGTTATAGAATCTTGGAATGACGAAGCTAATGAAATTAGCTAGGATGACTTGTATAACTTATAGCAACTAGCATCATATAAGAATCTAAAAGTACTTTCTCTGATAGGCTTTCTGATATAAAACCTGAACTATCTGCTATTTTTTGATAAGGAAGGAAATTCTCTCTTAATTTTGGTAGATGGATTTCGACGCTTTCTTCTCCGGTATGAAACGCTGTGAATAGACTATACTTCACATATCTAAGCTCATAAGCTAAGAAATTACCAGGATTCCAATGTTGTATAGCATTCGCATTTGCATCAAGCCAGGTAATGTTTTCATGAGTAAGGAATCCTTTATTGAAAATTTCCTTATGTTGTTTTCTGAAACGAATGGCTCTACAGACAAAATCAAAAAGAGAAGTATTTTTAGATAATTCATCCCAAAGGAAATGATTGGCATCTGTATCTAACGCCCAACGATTATTATTTCCTTTTGCTGTATGACCATATTCATCTCCTGATTGCAGCATCGGAATCCCTTGAGAAAGGAATAAGGTTAATAGGAAATTACGCATCTGACGTTCACGTAAAGCAAGAATTTTCGGACTTTTGGTTTCGCCTTCTTCTCCAAAATTATAACTATAATTTGCGTTGCTTCCGTCGCGATTATCCTCTCCATTTCCTTCATTATGTTTTTCATTGTAGGAAACTGTATCACGCAAAGTAAATCCATCATGACTACAAATGTAATTGATCGAGTTGCAAGGAGAACCTTGTGGATAGAGATCTTGAGACCCGGAAATCCTGGAAGCGAAAGTGCCAACAAGATGTTGATCCCCATTTAAAAACGATTTTATGGTGTCACGATATTGCCCGTTCCATTCGCTCCAACGTGGGCTTAAGGTAGGGAAATAACCCACTTGATACAAACCAGCAGCATCCCAAGGCTCGGCAATAATTTTTGTTTCGGAAAGCACAGGATCATAGCTGATAGCATGTAAGATGGGTGAGAAAGGAACGGGATTCCCTAGGGGATCACGAGAAAAAACAGAAGCAAGATCGAAACGAAATCCATCTACATGCATCTCCTGAACCCAATAGCGTAGGGAGTCCAAAATCCATTGTGTTGTAGGCGTGTGGTTAGTATTTACTGTGTTTCCACATCCTGAATAGTTCGCGAATTCTCCTTGGGAATTCACCATATAATATGAAGAAAGATCTATCCACGGCAAAGGGCAAGTCGTATTCTCTAATCCTGTATGATTGAAAACAACATCGAGAATCACCTCAATGTTTGCCTTATGTAAAGCTTTCACTAGAGTTTTAAATTCTCTGATTGGTGCGCAGGGATCTGAGCCATAAGCATAGCGTCGACAGGGAGAGAAAAAGTTTAGAGAAGAATAACCCCAATAGTTGTAGAGGTGAGGTGTATTAGGAGTTCGGAAAGGATGGTAAGTTTCATCAAATTCGAAAATGGGGAGCAATTCAATGGCATTGACCCCAAGTTTTTTCAGATAGTCTATCTTTTCGATAACACCTAAGAAAGTCCCTGGATAACGTACTTTAGAAGAATTATTCCAAGTAAAAGATCTGACATGCATTTCATAAATGATTGATTCTTCTTTAGGTAAATTGAGACAGCGATCTCCTTCCCAAGAAAACTCTTCATTTTTTAAATAACTAAAGGCATAGTCTCCAGAAGTTTTTATAGAGCCAAAAGTTTGTGGAGAACGGAGGTTTTTTGCATAAGGATCAGAAAGGTATTTTTTAAAATCGAACTTAGCTGTTGCGCTTGTAGGACCATCTACGCGAAAAGCATAGGACCACTGATCAGAAATCCCTTCTACCTCTATATGCCAGATAGCTCCCGTGCGGTTTTTCTCATGTGATAAAACTATTTCTTGGATATGGAAATTCTTATCGGCAAGAGCAAGAACTACTTGAGTGGCTTGTGAAGAAAATAACGCGAAACGATAGCGATTAGAAGAAAGCTGAGTTGCTCCCAGAGGTAGTGGAGAGCCTGGATAAAAACTGATTTTGCCCATTGTTAACTCGATAGCACAATGGGTTGAGAAAAACAAGAAAGTTTTTGATTTTAAGTCTTTGAAATCGTTTACTAACAAATCTACAATATGTTAACTTAAAGAAATAACAATTATCACAAGGAGATTCCCTCATGTCCAGGCAAAATGCTGAGGAAAATCTAAAAAATTTTGCTAGAGAACTAAAGCTCCCCGATGTAGCTTTTGATCAGAACAATACGTGCATTTTGTTTGTTGATGGCGAATTTTCCCTTCACCTCACTTACGAAGAGCATTCTGATCGTTTGTATGTCTACGCTCCCTTGTTAGATGGTTTGCCAGATAATACTCAAAGAAAATTGGCTTTATACGAAAAGCTTTTAGAAGGATCTATGCTTGGTGGACAAATGGCTGGAGGCGGCGTTGGAGTTGCTACTAAAGAACAGCTCATTTTGATGCACTGCGTTTTAGATATGAAATACGCTGAAACAAATCTTTTAAAGGCATTTGCTCAATTGTTTATTGAAACTGTAGTGAAGTGGCGAACTGTTTGTGCTGATATTTGCGCAGGTAGGGAACCTTCTGTAGATACTATGCCTCAAATGCCTCAATCTGGCGGCGCTGGTGGAATACAACCTCCTCCTACAGGCATACGTGCGTAACTTAATCCAGGGTGCGTCACGGGTCTTTTTCTATATGGCAAAGACGCTCCTTGTTCTTAAATATGATTGTTTGATTTCTTAGTGGAAAGTGCTTAGCTTTTCTAGCATCTTCTTTGATTAGGTAATTCTACGATTTAATTCTTAGATACGGTGTTTTTTTCGCTTTTTCAAGCATCCTTTACCGTTCTTTTTTCTTATTTTCCAATGACTCATATTGACGATATTACTTGGCAGATGTATAACACATTGTCTCGTGATATTAGCTTCTAAGATAAGCTGACCAAGACTCTGCTATGGAAGTTTAGGTCATAGGCCATACCTAACTAGATATTGATAGAAGCGTTTCGTATTTGAATGTTTTCATAAACAGTACACAACGCTTTTCAAATAAACTCCTGGGGTAGTTCGAATTTATGAATAAAATTACAAATAACGTGATTTTCTCGATAAATTCATGGTATGTGTATGAGTGTCTTTGAGGTGTTAATAAGGCTACTTAACAGAAGTCAGATTTCAAAACCTTTAGGCTTAAGCCTTGTAGGTGTGTCAGATTTTCGTAATATTAAAATGGCAATACGGCCTCTGCTCGCTATAAGCAAAAAGCGTTGGCTCTAAAGGAAATTCAATAGGTGATTTTATGATGTTTGGTTATTTTGTCGGTTATTTAGGAGCAGATCCTGAAGAAAGAATGACCTCGAAAGGTAAACGCGTAGTTGTATTGCGTCTAGGCGTAAAATCTCGCATAGGAACCAAAGATGAAACTGTATGGTGCAAATGTAATGTCTGGCACAACCGTTATGATAAAATGCTTCCCTATTTGAAAAAAGGATCAGGGGTAATTATCGCGGGAGATATCTCTGTAGAAAGTTATATGAGTAAGGACGGCACTCCACAATCTTCTTTGGTAATCAGTGTTGATACGATTAAATTTAGTCCTTTCGGCAGAAGCGAATCGCGTTCTCCATCAGCCGAAGACAGCTCAGCTCAAACATCTTATGACAATGTCTCTGTAGGATTTGAGGGAGAAAGTTTAGATGCTGAAGCTATAGCAGATAAAGATATGTATGCTGGCTATGGTCAAGGTCAACAATATGTATCGGAAGATGTGCCTTTTTAATGGCTAACGAAATAACGATTTTTATAAAGAGGTAATTGTGGTTCTATTTCATTCTCAAGCGTCTTGTAGTAAACGTGTTAAAGCTGATGCGATTATCCTTCCGTTTTGGAAGTCTAAAGATAAAGTTAAATGCGCAGCTTCAATCGGAAAAGAATACGAATCACTTTATAAAGTTGCCCTAGACAACTTCTCAGCAAAAAGCGGGGAAGTCGAACTTATTTATAGCTGTGGACAGGGAAAAGAGAAACGTCTTCTACTTTTAGGATTAGGAAAGAACGAAGAACTAACTTCTCAAGAGATTTTAGAAGCTTATGCTAAAGCAACACGTGTATTGCGCAAGGCAAAATGCACGACAGTGAATGTTGTACTTCCTACAATTTCTGAATTGCGTATTTCTATAGAGGATTTTTTAGCAAATCTAACTTCAGGGATCCTGTCTTTAAACTATAATTATCCTAAATATACTAAGGAATTATCGAACGATCCTTTATTGACCAAAGTCAATGTAATGGGAATTGTTCCTAAGATTGCCGATAGAATCTTTAGAAAAGAAGAGAATATTTTTGAGGGTGTTTACCTAACTCGAGACCTTGTAAATGGTAATGCAGACGAGGTAACCCCTCAGAAATTAGCAAATATCGCTAAGGGATTGGCTAAGGAATTTCCCAGCGTTGATGCTAAGATTTTAAATAAGGACGCTATTCTTAAAGAAAAAATGGGTCTCTTAGCAGCAGTTGCCAAAGGGTCTGCTGTAGATCCTTGTTTTATCGTTTTAAGCTATCAAGGTAAGCCGAAGTCTAAAGACCACACCGTACTTATTGGGAAGGGTGTAACTTTTGATTCTGGGGGCTTAGATCTTAAGCCAGGCAAAGCCATGTTGACTATGAAGGAAGATATGGCTGGCGCTGCTACCGTGTTAGGTATTCTTTCGGGAATAGCTGCTTTAGAGCTTCCCGTGAATGTTACAGCCATTATCCCTGCTACAGAAAATGCTATAGATGCTGCCGCTTATAAGATGGGAGATGTCTATACAGGCATGTCAGGATTGTCGGTAGAGATTGGTAGTACAGATGCTGAAGGGCGCTTAATACTCGCAGATGCAATGACTTATGCTTTAAAACATTGTAAGCCTACAAGAATTATTGATTTCGCTACATTAACAGGAGCAATGGTTGTCTCCTTAGGAGAAGACGTCGCTGGTTTCTTCTCTAATAATGATGTATTGGCACAGGATCTTTCAGAAGCTTCTGCTGAAACTAGTGAAGCTTTATGGAGGCTTCCTCTTGTTGAAAAATATGACAAAGCTTTGCATTCCGATATTGCTGATATGAAAAATATTGGTAGTAACCGTGCAGGAGCTATTACAGCGGCACTTTTCTTAAAACGTTTTCTTGAAGATCAGCCAGTAGCTTGGGCGCATTTAGATATCGCAGGTACTGCATATCGTGAAAAAGATGAAGATTTCTATCCAAAATATGCTTCAGGTTTCGGTGTTCGTTGTCTTATTTATTACATAGAAAAGTTTCTATCTAAGTAATTGTTTTTAAGTTTCTTTTAATTTAGTAATGCGTATTTGTTTTTAAATTATTAAAAATAAATACGCGTTTTATTAAAGTTTTTTCAATTTCCTGCCGATAGATGAGGTAAGTAATTACCTGTCTAATTAGGGGAAATGAAAATGTTAGGAGTACAAAAAAAACGTAGCAGCAAGAAAACAGCTACTAAAGCTGTTCGTAAACCTGCTAGAAAAGCTGCTGCTAAGAAGACTGCTACTAGAAAGCCTGTTGCTAGAAAGACAGTTCGTAAGACAGCTGCTAAGAAAACTACAGCTCGCAAAACAGTTAGAAAAACTACAGCTCGTAAGACTGTAGCTAAGAAGACTGCTACTAGAAAGCCTGCTGCTAAGAAAGCAGTTCGTAAGACAGCTGCTAAAAAAACTGCTGTTCGTAAGACAGTTAGAAAAACTACGGCTCGTAAGACTGTAGCTAAAAAAGCTGCTACTAGAAAGCCTGCAGTTAGAAAAACTGTTCGTAAGCCTGCTGCTAAGAAAACTACAGCTCGCAAAACAGTTAGAAAAACTACAACAGCTCGTAAGACTGTAGCTAAGAAAACTGTTGCTAGAAAGCCTGCGGTTAGAAAAACTACAGCTCGCAAAACAGCTGCTAGAAAGACAGTAGCAAAGCCTGCTATGTCTTGCCACAAGCATCATAAACATACAGCTTCTTGCAAGCGTGTATGTTCTTCTTCAGCTAAAAGAAGATGTGGTTCTAAAAGCCGTGTTCGTACAGCTCATGGCTGGCGTCAACAGTTAATGAAACTTGTTTCCCGATAGAAACTAGCTTCGTTAGACGATGGTGAACGGTAAGGGTTATAAACTTCTTACCGTTTTTTTTGCCACATTGTAGATTCTATAGACTCTCTCTGTACAGTTAGATGAGTAATGGGTATAGTAAATCTCTACGCGTATATGTGCTAGGAGGTTTAGGAGATGCAAGAGTACACTTGCTTCCAAGATTTTTCCAAATTCTATAAGGAAAAGGCTCCAGCTCTTACAGTCATTGGTTCAAATTCTGAAGAAGATAAAAATATATGCATAGAGCTTCTTGTTTCTGGGAAAACTCAGGAGTTCGATGCTTCAGGACTGACAGTTAACGACTTATCAAAGTGGACAGAATCTTACGGGTTATTTGCCTCTAAAGAGGTGATTTCTATTTTCCAAGCTGAGAAGTTGTCTCAACAAACTCGGGATTTTCTTATCCGTTATGCAAAAAATCCTCACCCACATCTTATTTTATTTTTATTCACCACGAAACAATCGTCTTTTCAATCTTTATGTAAGGGATTAGCTTCCGCTGTTTCCTTATCGTTATTTGGTGAGTGGCAATCGGATAGGGAGAAGCGTATGACGGTTCTTCTTTCTCAAAGAGCTTCCTCTTTAGGGATAACATGTTCTTTAGCTTTAGCTTCGGCTTTTATTAAGAAGTTTCCTCAAGGAGAGATGCATAACCTTATTGCTGAGTTTCATAAATTACTTTGTTGCATAGGGAAAAAACAAACACTAGAGTACGGAGATATTGAAAGTTTCGTAGTAAAAAAAGAACAAGTATCTCTATGGAAATTGCGTGATGCTATTTTGCAGAGGAACACTTCAGAAAGTCAGACATTACTACAAGCTTTGCTCCATGAACATGGGGAAGATCCTTTAGGATTGATAGCTTTTCTTCGTGGTCAGTGTTTATATGGTTTGCGTAGTTTAGAAGAAGAAACAGGAGATAGGAAACACCGGTTTTTTATTTCCTACGGGAAAGAACGACTCCATCAAGCGCTGAGTCATTTATTTTATGCCGAGAGTATTATTAAGAATAATGTCCAAGACTCTATAATAGCTGTTGAGACTTTGCTGATTAGGATGACAAATTCATGACTTTGTATATTTTCCCAAATACCTTAGGTAATCGACGTGTGGACCTTCTTCCCGCAGTTATTGGAGAGATTGTTCCTAAGCTTCAAGGTTTAATTGCCGAGAGTGATCGCGGGGGACGTGCATTTCTTAGTCTTTGGAAAGTACAGGAAACACATAAGTTTCCCATTGCCGTATTAAATAAAAACGATCGTTCGGTAAAAGCTTGGGATTTTTATCTTGAGCCTATTGTAAAAAAGCAAGAAAACTGGGGATTAGTTTCTGATTCTGGGCTTCCTTGCATTGCAGATCCTGGAGCAGGACTTGTACGTCGCGCTCGCGCTCTTAATTTACCGATTCAAGCGTTTTCGGGTCCATGTTCTATAACCTTAGCGCTTATGTTATCAGGATTACCCGGACAGAACTTTACTTTTCTGGGATACCTTCCACAAAATCCTAAGGATAGGGCACGTTGCATAAAGAATAGTTCAGGGAAACAACATACGCAAATATGTATAGAAACACCCTATCGCAATGTTCATACCTTCCAAGCGTTACTAGAAACTTTACCGGGATACGCTGAGCTATGTATAGGTATAGACATCACTGGAGATCAAGAGTTTGTTTCAACAAGGTCGGTAGATGCTTGGTTGCGATCTACAGACCTTGATAAGGTGACTGAACAAATTACAAAGACACCAGCGATTTTTCTATTTCACACCCCTAGATAATCTCGCGTAACTGAGATAGAAACCTTTACAGGTAAAGGTTTCTCAACATGAATTTCTTAGATATCCATATTGCTGCAGCAAGAACCTTCTGAACAGCATCTTTCAACACGAGGTTGCTCTTGTTGTGCAGGAGTATTTTCTGCTTCTTTAGCAAGCGTTGCGTAATGGTTTTTTATGTTGCGCATTTTCTTACAAAGAATAAACGGTTCTATAATTGACCAGACAAATAAGACGAGAATAGGTGTACCCATCAATTTTATATAAGATGGGTCCATGGAAGGCACGTGTTTACGCATCCTTATTTTCCCAGACGCCATAGCAACAATATAGAGTACATTCCACAAGATGGGTGTGGCAATAATAATAAAAGCACATAGATATACAAGATTCTTGTATTTTCTGAAGTGTTGCTTAGGAGCTAGGGGTTCATTTTTAAATAAGATTCTATAAAAAATTATTACTGGAATGGAAGGTGATAGGAAGAAAATCAAATTAACGATCGTCGACATAATACTTTGTTGGGGCACAACATTCTCCTTGTTTTTCGATCAATATACCTTAGCTTTTCCTCTGTAAATCCGTCGACATTTTTATTATTAAATAATTTTTATATTTAAAAAAAATATTTTGTTTTATTTGTTTATTAAAAATTGATCAATATAAGTTTTAATAAATTAAAAAAAATGAAAAATATAATTAAAGATATAAAAGCGCAAAATTCTGGGAAAGCTATTCCTGAAGATCAGATTCAATTCTCTTGCGGAGGTGATGGTGTTACCGAGAATGCTATGCGTAAACCTTGGAACGTTTCGAGTCAAAGAATTACAAATATAGCTCGGGGATCTGGGAATCCTGCTAGTGGGAGCATCGCTTTAAAAAGTGATCTTAGTGATTATCTTCAAAAGGGAGGTGTCACTACAAGAGGAATCTTTCTAAGGACAACCGGTGGATTGATGATTGGGGATATCAATATGGGAACCAATAACACTATCGTTGGTTTGCCTACATCATATAAAACCACTATTGTTAATGATAATGATATAGCTTCTGTAGGTATGGTCTCAGAAGATATAGGTTCTCTTGCTGCTAAAGTAACCGATCTTATCGATCGTATAAACAATCTTTCTTCCGCAAATGGTTTGGATAAAATCATTAAAGATTTAGGCACACCATCTAATGGAAACGTAACAAAACCTAAAGAGGCTAAATGGTTAGTGCGTGCTGGAGGCAACTCTATGACGGGCAATTTAGGATTTCAAAAGAGTGAACAAAGTACACCTACAGATCCAGAGCCTACTATTAAAGATCTTGCAATAACAGGATCTGTAGCAAGCGGTGTTTCTGCTGTTGGAGCTATTTCTACAGCAACTCCAAAAGATAATCTTCAAAGAATTGTGGCTGTAAATGATGTTCTAGAGACTTTATCTACTATAAAAACCAATACCACGTATCCTAAATGGACAGGTATGGATGTTTCGTTTGTTTGTTTAAAACAAGGTGCTAATAGTTCATCGTCTACGGATTATGAAAAATCCAAAAATGCTGATAAATATATAACAACAGTAGATGCAAACAACGTTACATTACTGCGTAGAGGAATTTATTGTGTTTCCTTTATCTATGATTTCACTCAACCAACTCCTCCTACTACACCTCCTGCAACACCTACTCCAGCTACAGATGTTAGTTGTGCATTATCTATTACTCCTAAAGGCGGTACAAAAACAGAGTGTTATAAAATGACAGGTAAGTCTGATACTACATTGATAGGAAAGACTTATATTTTTGTTGAGGGAACTCAAGCGTCGACGGAAACAACATTAAGCTTCGAGGTTACATCTACTCCAGCAGTTGCTAAGCGTACATGGACAGTATCTTTTGTAGGCGCTGCTTATTAAATTATGGAATAAGGCTAAGAAATAAACTTAGCCTTATTTTAAGAAACTACGGATTAGATGTAGTTGGGAATATTGATGGAAGCAAAATGGCTTGCCATGACCAAGAAGAGACGGTTAGATCATTTCCTGTGCTACCGCTGCCCCCAGTTGTTGGTGGAGTAAATTTCAGTTTAAGATCAGAAGGTTTTTCAACAGGAATCTGACAGAATAAATTTTGTCCCGAGCTTAAAGCGGCAACACTATAGACAACAGTATCTGTTACTGTAGATGAGCCTCCTCCTCCTGAAGATCCGCCACCTGTTGTTGGTGTTGATGGATTTAATACTACACCGATATTTGCAGTAGAACCCCCAGTCCAATTAGCCGTTACAGATAGAGTGACAATTCCTGGAGCGAGAACTTTGATAGTTTTTGTATCAGAATCCTCAATCTTTAAATACTGATCTGTTACCGGAGTGGTAATGATGCTATCAGTTTTTGGAGTCGCTGTAGGTCCTGCAGTAGTTGCTGCTGTTATATCAGAGCTCATTCTTATAGGTTTTGGAAGTGAAGGTTGCGGAAGAGGCGACGTAGGCACGGATGGCGATGGACTTGGCAAAGGCGGTGCCGGTGGTGGTACAGGTCCTGGAGGTGTGACTGAAGTTTTCCAATCGAAATCTCCTGTAACTGTAGTTGAAGTAGAGATTGTGTTCCCTAATAACCCAATTTGTGGCGTTGTGATTTTAGCTTGTAGGTATTCAACATTTACCGCATCTTTAGCATCAACTGGTGTTCCTAATCCTTTGACGGTATGATTTTGCATATCTAAATCACCCGTCATAGTGCTCCCCTCAATTTTTACAAATAGCGAAGTGTCCGGTGGGGGCGGTGCATCTGGATCTGTGTTACTATCCGGAGTCAGTCCTAAAGCTGCTTCAATAGTACTGACTTTTGTAGACACCTCAGATATTTTATTTACTGCATTATTGATGTCAGGATTACTCGTTACCGTATTGGCTGTATCCATAACATACTTTACAGTTGCCGCAGCAGATGGATTTAAATCTGTTGATCCTGGAGCTTTCTCAGGCATCTTTACATTGATAATTGAATGACCACTCATATCAATATTCCCCGTCATGGTTCCACCTGTTGTGGGGAGATATCCAGATTGGGGATCGCTCTTTGATACGTAATTCGATTTTAAGTAATCCAAAGATACAGCATCCGAGTCTTGTCTAGGCTCAGGTAAACCACTAATATTTTGGTTATTCATATTAATGGTTTTCATTGATGTGATTGTGGTCCCTGTCAGGGTAAATAAAGCAGGATCAGGATCTGTCTTTGCTCTTGTTCTACTAGTAGTATCAAATGACAAATCTTCAGTTTCTTTATTATCTATTTTATCTTTCATATTTTTAATAACAATTAATTGTTGTTTTTAATAAAGTCTAATAACAATTATTAATGTTTTATTAAAATTAAAAAGAAAGATTCATGATTTCTTCAGCGATAGTATCGTGAAATAATCGACCCTGTTTATTTAAGAATAGAAACTCATTATTGAGGCCAAACAATTCTTTTATTAGGGGAAGGGATGTGAGAGATTGTATTAATGCAGGTGGGAAATCTTTTAATCGGGCTCCTTCAGTAAGACGCAATCTTAAAGCTAGAGCTTCTTTTATACGTTCTTCTTCTGGCAAGCATTCTGTGGATTCATGAGTGGGAAGATTTTTACGCACCGCACGTAGATACTGTGAGATTCTTGAGAGATTTTTCGAGCGTACCTTATCAATGTATTGTGATGCAGAAACGCCTAATCCTAAAAAGGGCTTATCTGTCCAATAGTAGAGGTTGTGTTTTGACTGTGCTTGAGATTTTGCATACGAGGCAAGTTCATAACGAGAAAATCCCCGTGAAGATAGAAGTTCTTCAGCCGAGAGACTCATAGCTGCTAATATATCATCATTAGCAATAGAAGGTGCTAGAACACGACGGTGCTTATAAAACGATGTATGAGGATCTAGGGTCAGATTATAAAGCGAGATGTGGGTAATAGGTAGATTAAGAGCTTGATGAAGATCCGAAAGAAAATCTGCCAAAGATTGTGTGGGGAGACCGTAAATAAGATCTATGGAGATATTATTAAATTCATGCTCGTAGCAACGATGGACAGCGTCTATAGATGCTGATGCAGAGTGTATTCTCCCTAGAGCTTTAAGAAGGGGATCATGAAAGGTCTGTGCTCCAATACTCATTCTATTAATGGGGGTTAGAGCAAGATCTCTTAAATACGATTCGGATAAATCCTCAGGGTTCGCTTCTAGAGTGATTTCTTGTGCATGAGGAGCTAGAACTTTGATTATATTATGCAAGTGATGGGGAGGAATTAACGAAGGTGTTCCTCCACCAAAAAATATAGTATCGATAAAATATGTATCTTGAACAGTAGCTAGCTTACTCAACCCCTCTTGAAGAATCGCATTACAATACAAACTCACAGATTCCGGATTGTAGGGAATCGTATAAAAGCTACAGTAGTGGCATTTCTTTGAGCAAAAAGGAAAATGGATGTAAAGGGCTAAGGGTTGTTTACCATTCATTAGCATCGGGGTCAACAATACCCCCGCGTCTCCAACGATTACGATCACTAAAAGGATCTTCGTCATCATCACTGGAATAATCGATTTCTACAGCACCTTCTTCGCGATCTTCATCGGGAAGTTCGATCTCAACAGTTTCGCCTGGATCAATATCGATTTCTGTTTCTGTAGCTTCAACAAACTCCATGTCTGACATGCTTGGTCCGTCGGGATACACAGTTTTTGCAGGACTACGTCTTGGAGTAACAAACTCTTCAACTTCGCCACTTTCTTTTAGAAGTTGCAAGCGCTCCTTCTCTTCATGGATTTTGTTTTCTAAAGAACGTATTTCTTCCTTATGTCTATCGATTTCTTTTTTTGGAACCAAACCCAATTGCATCCACTGGGTTAAGTCACGTAATTCAGATTCGAGTTTTTTTAGACGTTCACTTTTCATCTAGTGGGCACCATCCTGTATTCTAGAGAGCAGATGTAATGTATCCCTTGCTTTTTTTCAATAATAGAAAAAAAAGCAAAGATTGTTTTTTTTGAAAAATAAAAATTTGCTATGAAACGAAATTCAGATCGCATCTATCGAGAACAAACATCATATGGATTCTGAGTTTGCTGGACAAGTCCATTCTTCGGATATGGACTGGATCGAGGCTATGTTTCAAAGGTTTCTAAATCATGAAACTTTGGATCCTTCATGGAAATATTTTTTTGAAGGATACCAATTAGGTCAAGAAGGTGCTGTCTCAGCCTCTTCTGGAAATGAAGAAGCATACGCTACTTTACAAGAAAAGAAAGCTCATTTTCTTTGTATGATATACCGCTATTACGGATATCTACAAAGTCAGATTTCTCCCTTATCTCCTGCTAATCCTTCTCCTTTAATTCAAGAAAAGATCAAGAATATAGATCTTAATGAAACTGTCCCTTCTTTAGGTCTTCTTCCTCAGCCTAAAGTTCCTGTTCGTGATTTAATTCAGGCCCTAAAAAACTTTTATTGCCGAAGTATTTCTGTAGAAACCCTTACGTGTTCTCCTCAATTACAGGAATATGTATGGAAGCTCATGGAGAGCAAGCCTCCTCAAAGATCTCCTGCCGAGCTTTTGCGCACATATCAAGATATGTGTAAGGCGACATTCTTTGAAGAATTTCTACAGATAAAATTTACAGGGCAGAAAAGATTCTCTTTAGAAGGTGCTGAAAGCTTAATTCCCATGCTTGAACATCTTGTGCACTATGGCGTTACTCAAGATATCACGAATTATATTCTTGGTATGGCTCATCGTGGACGATTGAATGTCTTAACAAATGTATTAGGGAAGCCTTACTCCCATGTGTTTATGGAGTTCGAGGATAACCCTAAGGCTCGAGGTTTGGATGTTGTCGGAGATGTGAAGTATCATAAAGGCTATGTTTCTAGATCTCATAGTAAAAATGGTGAGGAAGTAACCTTTGTTATGTTGCCAAATCCTAGCCATCTGGAAGCTGTAGATCCTGTTGTCGAGGGTGTTGTTGCTGCTTTACAGCATCAAGTAGACTCGGGAAAAGAACACTCGTGTTTGGCGATTCTTGTTCATGGAGATGCAGCATTTTCAGGACAGGGAATTGTTTATGAAACTTTACAATTAAGTCAGGTCCCGGGGTATTCTACAGGAGGAACTCTCCATATTGTTGTAAATAACCATATAGGATTCACTGCTCAGCCTAGGGAATCACGATCCACACCTTACTGTACGGATATTGCTAAGATGTTGGGGATTCCTGTATTTCGTGTGAATGCTGAAGATGTTACTGCCTGTTTACAAGCTATAGAATATTCCTTAAAAGTACGTGAAGAGTTTAATTGCGATGTTATCATCGACTTTTGTTGTTATCGGAAATACGGTCATAATGAAAGTGACGATCCTTCGATAACAGCTCCTTTGCTTTATGATGAGATTAAGAAAAAATCAACGATTCGTGAAATCTATAGAAAGTACCTATTAGATAACTATTCTTCAGAAATCTCCGAGGATGACCTAACAAAAATTGAAAAAGGTGTTCAGGATATCCTCAGTAAAGAATTTCAGATATTAAAACAGGAAGAAAGTCAAGCTCTACCTAAAAGAGATTGTCGTCATTGTGATCGTATGGATCTCGGTGAGTTATTAGTAAATGATATTGATGTTTCTTTAAGCAAGGAAACCGTATTTCATATAAGTTCTAAACTCTGTGGTCTTCCTGAAAATTTCACACCCCATCCTAAGGTTAAAGCTCTTCTTGATAAGAGAATGAAAATGGCTAATGGGGAAATTGGTTATGATTGGGGAATGGCTGAAGAGCTCGCCTTTGCTTCTTTGTTAATAGAAAAGTTTTCCTTACGTCTTTCAGGACAAGACGCCATTCGTGGAACTTTTAGTCAGCGGCATTTGTTATGGAGTGATGTGAAATCCGGAGATACCTACACGCCCCTATATCATCTGTCTCCTGATCAAGGATCTGTAGATATCTATAATTCTCCGTTATCGGAATATGCTGTTTTAGGCTTTGAGTACGGTTATGCTCAACAGGCAGAGCGAACTCTTGTTTTATGGGAAGCGCAATTCGGAGATTTTTCCAATGGAGCGCAGATTATTTTCGATCAGTATATTTCTTCTGCGATTCAAAAATGGGATTTACATTCTGATCTTGTTGTTCTCTTGCCTCACGGCTATGAAGGCCAAGGCCCGGAACATTCCTCAGCACGTATAGAAAGGTATTTACAACTAGCTGCAAATTGGAATTTCCAAGTTGTTATACCTTCAACTCCTGTCCAGTATTTCCGTATACTTCGTGAACATACGAAGAGGGATTTATCCCTGCCTTTGGTGATCTTTACTCCAAAAATGCTTTTGCGCCATCCTGAGTGTACAAGCTTTATAGATGAATTTACCGTTCCCGGAGGGTTCCGTCCTATCCTTGAGGATGTAGAACCTAATTACGATGCTAAGGTTTTAGTGTTGTGTTCTGGAAAGGTGTATTATGATTTTAAAGGGGCTTTGCCTCAAGAACGTAAGAAAGATTTTGCTTGTTTACGTATTGAGAGTTTGTATCCTTTATATCTCGAAGATCTTCTTTCTCTAATTAGCAAGTATTCTAAAGTTGACCATTATGTATGGCTTCAAGAAGAGCCTCAGAATATGGGTGCTTTTGATTATATATTTATGGCAACTGAAGAAATTTTTCCTAAAAAACTTACATGTATAAGCAGACCGAGAAGTAGCTCCACAGCTACAGGATCTGCACGTCTTAGCCAACAAGAATTTTTAACATTAATGGAAACGTTGTTTTCTCTAGGTAATGTATGATTACAGAAGTACGCATTCCCAATGTCGCTGAATCCATAAGTGAAGTAACAATAGCCTCTCTTTTGGTGACTTCAGAAAGTCTGGTTCAGGAGAATCAAGGCATTATGGAGATCGAAAGCGAGAAGGTAAATCAGCTTATCTATGCTCCTACATCTGGAAGGATTGTCTGGTCTGTTGCTGAAGGAGATGTTGTTGCTGTTGGAGGGATAGTTGCTAAAATCTATGATGCCAATGAAGCTGTTCCCGACAGTCCTATAGAGGAAACGCCTGCTACTGAACCCGTAGATGCGGAGATTATCTGTTTCCCAAGATCTAAAGCTCACGAACCTCCTGCTGAGGGGAAGAATTTTGTTCCTTTACGTGATAAAATTCAAAATACACCCCAATCTTCAGGATCTAAAAATGAAGTGCGTGAACGTATGTCCTCAATACGTAAAACGATTTCTCGTCGTTTGGTTTCTGCTCTTCATGAATCAGCAATGTTAACAACATTTAACGAGATTCATATGACTCCTCTTATGAAACTCCGGAAGGAGAAACAGGAGACATTTTCTTCTCGTTATAATGTGAAATTAGGCTTGATGTCTTTCTTCATAAAAGCAGTTATTGAAGGATTAAAGGCTTATCCTCGTGTGAATGCATATATTGACGGTGATGAAATCGTCTACCGTCAATATTATGATATTTCTATTGCTGTAGGAACAGATCGTGGTCTTGTTGTTCCCGTGATTCGTGATTGTGATAAGCTCTCTAGTGGGGATATTGAAGTCAAGCTTGCAGATTTGGCAAGTAGAGCTCGTGACGGTCTGATTTCTGTTCCAGAGCTTGAAGGAGGAAGCTTCACCATTACTAATGGTGGTGTTTATGGTTCCTTACTTTCTACGCCTATTATTAATCCTCCTCAAGTGGGAATATTAGGCATGCATAAAATAGAAAAACGCCCCGTAGTTATTGATAATACCATAGCTATTGCAGATATGATGTATGTTGCTTTTAGCTATGATCATCGTATTATCGATGGCAAAGAAGCCGTAGGTTTTCTTATCAAAATCAAAGATGCGATAGAACAACCCGAAAGCCTGCTTGATTTTTAGGTTTGTTATCTAGGGAGAAGAAGAACAGCTGTAACGTTGTTCTTTTTTATCGGTGTATCTATCACATTGGGCTCTGGATAATAGTTGCGATAACGAGAGGAGAAGAAAATCTCATGCTCGGTATACGTACACCTTTCCGAGATGGTTATTTTAGAACTAGAAATTCCCTGATCTAACAACTGTTTTCTAGCTATTGCTCGGAAGTCTATATGATTTTCTTTCGGCATAAAATCAAAGAAACTTGGAGGAAAAAGTTCTCTATAATCGGGATAAATAGCGTAATCAGGTCCTAAAGAAGGACCAATAACAACAATTAAATCTTGAGGACGCGATTTATAAACACGTTTTAATGTGGCTATTGTTACAGCGTAGATATTCCCTACAAGCCCTCGCCATCCTGAATGCACATTGGCAACAACATGCTTTTCTGGATCATAAAAGATAGCGGGTTGGCAATCTGAATGGCGGATGTGTAAGGAAATCAGAGGATCTTCGGTATACAACCCGTCTGCAGGACATCCTGTGGGGGTCGTATACGTAGCGTGGCGTAAGCTTGTCCCATGTACCTGATGAAGGTCGCAGAAGCGTTCAGCACCTAGGTTTTTGCGGATCTGTTCGTTTTTAGGAACATAGACGTAGCCTTCCGGATCTTTTTGTTTGGGGAATAATCCATGACGTAAGGGTAGATCAGAAAGTTCTGGGAAAGTCAATTTAATTAGATCATTGTCGGAATGCGATTGCGTCATAGTTGAAAACCTATTATTCAGGATCTTTCCATACACCATATTCTTGTAAAAGACGAACAAGTTCTTCTTCAGCATCTTCCATAGGAATATGGGCTTTCACACATGTGTGTTTTACATACAGGTCGATCATCCCCGTTTTAGATCCTACAAATCCAAAATCAGCATCTGCCATTTCTCCAGGCCCATTAACAATACATCCCATAACAGCAATTTTTAATCCTACAAGATGTTTTGTTCTCTCTCGAATACGTTTTGTCACTTCAGGAAGATCAAAGAGCGTTCTTCCGCATCCAGGACAAGAAATATATTCTGTTTTTACTAGGCGTACGCCTGCACTTTGTAAAGTGCCAAAGGCAATTTCTCGAATAGCGGGTAGAGGGATGTTGGGAAGATCCAAAATTACAGCTTCGCCTAAGCCATCAAGAAGAAGAGCCCCAAATTCTGTAGCTACAGATACAGCTGCTTCGCATTCATCATCGAGATCTTTTGAAAATACTAGTTTCACAGGTTGCTCTTCACACTGTTTCTTTTCGAAGAACTCTCTTGTACTGTGAATAAATGGAATTGAGGCATGACAGTGAACAAAGGGAGCGTTTAATACTTGCTCACTATTCCAGATTTCTTCGTTATAATCATAAAGACAAGGGACTTCATGATGATGGAAAACCAACATGTGTTCTTTTAATTTCTCAATAAGAGAGGTCCCTATAAAACTTTTCGGAACAACTACTCCATCGGGGGCTGTGAAATCTTTTTTCCCGGTTGTAGGATTAACACCGAGTTGCTCAAGTAGCTTTTCAATAGGATTATTTAAAAGATGCTCTTCTACGAGTTTAATGAATACACCATAAACAGAACCCCATGGGGTTGTTTTTGTGATTTTCTTAGAAGCATTTACGAAGCTTTCTGAGTTTTCTAAAGCGAAAGGATTTTCCTTTTTAGGAAGATCAAGATACATCGTAGTGTGCTTTAGTAAACTTTCACAAACAGGAATTTCTGTAGTAGGACATCCCGTGAGTGAGCAGCGAATGGTATCTCCTAAACCCTCTGTAAGGAGAGTGCCAATACCTACTGCAGACTTGATAATCCCATCCATACCCATCCCAGCTTCCGTAACACCTAGGTGTAGGGGATAATGCCAGCCACGAGCATCGAGATCTTTTGCTAGCTGACGATAAGCAGCAACCATGACTTTTGGATTGCTAGATTTCATAGAGAAAACAACATCGCGATAGCCAAGTTTTTCACATACCTCGATGTATTCAAGAGCGGAAACTACCATACCTTCTATAGTATCTCCATAACGTTGCATAACACGTTCAGAGAGGGAACCGTGATTCACGCCAATTCTCATAGCTTTGCCTAGGCGTTTGCACTTTTCTACAAGGGGAGTGAATTTCTCTTCTAATCGAAGAAGGCTGTCGGCATAGTTTTTATCCGTATATGTTTTTCCAGTGAACATGTTGCGTTTGTCAACGAAGTTTCCTGGATTAATACGTACCTTATCTACGAAATCAGCGACATGCATC
Organism: Chlamydia sp. 04-14; assembly: GCF_036632095.1. Classification (NCBI taxonomy): domain Bacteria; kingdom Pseudomonadati; phylum Chlamydiota; class Chlamydiia; order Chlamydiales; family Chlamydiaceae; genus Chlamydia; species Chlamydia sp. 04-14. The sequence goes on along the minus strand of NZ_JAPYKW010000002.1, from coordinate 247,385 downwards.
GCAGCTTGAGGAAAGAAATGAATATCCGCTACAAGAGGAATATCAAGCCCCATAGCGAGTAGGCGTTCTTTGATGTGCTCGCACGCCTGGGCTTCTTTGATTCCCTGTACGGTCACGCGAGCGATTTCGCATTTAGCTTCTACTAAAGCGCAGATCTGTGCAACCGTAGCGTCAACATCCGCAGTCGCTGTTGTTGTCATAGATTGTGTCTTTATCGAATGCTCACTACCTACATAAAGATTCCCAATTTTAACTGAGTGCGTATAACGTCTAGTAGCTTGTTTTTTAGAGGGCGAAATAACCATAAAAACCTAAAATAATTTTTATTATGGGTATGAAGATTTATTAACTAAAAGAGGGCAAAAGAGCCCTGGAGTGAAAGCGACAGTAAATTTTAACCCATTTAAGGGTATTCATCAAAAAGAAAAGAATAGATTCAGTAAAGGAAAATCTTAGAGAAATAAAAACATTAGATTTGAAATGGAATTTCTATTTTTAAAATTTTAATTTCAAATGAAACGTATACAACTTATTCTTATGAATTAAGAATGGTCAAGGATGAGTAATAGACCATTCTTAATTAGCGGAGACCTATTAAGATTTATGATAGAAATTTTCAAGAAAGGTTTTTCTTTAAAAATCATCCTCATCATCGAAATCATCGAAATCTTCGATTTTTGTATAGATTATAGGTTTGCGTTGGCGTAGAGGGTTGCCTCCTACTCCGTAAATACAAACAGTTAGATCACTATTTTTATCATTAGCTATTTCAGATAGGGCTGAAGATAGTGCTATTAACACCCTACTTTCGAATTGTGTATCAAGTGGTGCGAATGTGTTGATGTAGAACTCGTTTTTATGATCTTTTGGGAACATAATATCGTGTCCGTAAATCCCAATATCATGCACTCCATTTGCAATTAAGGATTTAAATAGATCTGTAAACATCTTTTTTTGATCTTCTAAGCTTCCCTTCCCGTAAAGAGGATGACGTGTAGTGCCAGGTAGTTCATTTGCTGTTTTTGGATAGTGTCCAAAGGGATTCCATACATTAATAAGATATTTTGGGTTATTATCTTCGGAGCGTTTGATAAGATTTTGCCATTCTGTACGTGCCCATCCCCCGGGCGTTTTGGGTGTTTGAGCAAATTCTGTTAGGTTTGTATTCCAATTATGATCTCCAGTTTCAGATCGGAATAAACTTATAGCGCTGTTGTCAATGGTATTAGGGTTTGTAAGATCTGCTTCGGGGGGTATGAAACAAACTCGAGATACTTCTGTACCGTCCGTTGTAATCGGAGAGAAGAATGTTGGAATTTTAAAAGTTACCAACCTAACGTTAGAGTTGTTTTTTGTTGTGAATACGTTGATATCTTCTAATCCAGAAGCTTGCATATCCTTGGGTAGAGAAAAACTTTCTTTAAAGTTGGATTTCAAAGTCTCAGCAAGATCTTTAGAAAGAAAATCATAGTCTCTGCTTTTTTCAAAAGCACCGTGAATTCTTTTCCTGATACTTCCCTTAGTCCCACTAGGTAAAAGTGCTAGAGATGTTCCTAATAAAATTGTTCCCAGAGTGATCCCTACAGCTGTAGCAACTGCTAATCCTGGGGCTCCAAGTACTCCTAAAGTAACTCCACAAGCAATTCCAGCAACTAGAGCAATTCCTCCTAAGATCGCAAGAACCTTCTGAGTGGTCTCTCTGGTGCGTGGATTATATAAAACCCTATTGAGACATCCTTTTAAAGAGAAACGCTCTTTAGGAATTAAATTAAATACTTGGTGTGGTGGTAACGGATTATTATCCGATGAAATTTTTTTTGGCGACATAATTAAAATTATAAATAAATATAAAAATAAAGTAATTTATTTTTGATAATCTTTATTTAATAAATTTATATTATATTCAGAGTTAGTTGTTTATGCTTTTAATTTTATAGTGAAAGTCCTAATCCAGGAGAACTCACAACAACAACGTTCATAATTGTTTCGGGATTTGAGATTGCGAATTTAGTTAATGCAGCAACTAAAGCTGTTTGTATAGCTGCTTTCCAAGAAGCAGCTTCTTGAGGATTTTGAGAGATCTGAGCTGGTGTTGTGGCTATCAGGGGGACTTGAATCATATCAGCACCCTGATTGACAGCCTCATTTAGACAATTTTCATAGGCCGTTTTTGCTAGAGCAAAAGCAACGGCGGGATGATGATTATAAGATTCTGGATCAGGTCCTCGGATGAAACCTAGAAAATTTGGTAATCCCAGCTTCTTCTTATTCCTAGATCCGTCAGAGTTTTCCCAAGGCATAGAAACACACTGCCCCTCTTGTATGTTGGGAATTTCACAAGAAATATTTAACGTATCCAAGTCTGAAATGCTTGTATTATGTTCTAACACGATCAGAAGATTGCAACAGCAATGAACACGCGGAGAATAGATAACTCCTGTGGTGGTAAATAGAACTGTTTTTGAGTGGTTAATTTTCCAGGTCTTATTAAGTAGAGAGGGCGTGGTTTCTCCAAAAATACGGGGTAGACTATTCCAGTCTGTAACTACTTCTCCGTATTGTTCCAAGATTCTTGTGTGCCTTGTATTTTCATTAATTTCAAAGAGGAGGGGTAAGCTTTTAGGAAGCGTTTTTATATCTATTTTTTCGGGTGTTTTAGTTTGTAAACACGATCTTCTAAGAAGAAAAGAGGATATAAGGAGTAGTGGAATAGCTAGAGCACAGATAGAAAGAAGAGGGAGAATTCCTGTAATTACAGAAGAAATGATTCCTCCAAGTGTTGCTAAAGCTGTAATGATAAGCGTAATAATGTGGAAAACTCTTGATGCCTCACAACTTTTTTTAGGAAGCATTTCGGATGTATGCTGTGTCTGTTCAAGGGATGGGGCAATAGAGATGTTTGTCATGTAGTCATAAATTAGGGTGCTTTAACGTTAACCCGTATATTTGCAGTGAGCGAAGGAAAAATCGTAAAATCTATATTTTAAGCAAAAGTAACGCTTTATTATAGTTTCATGTGTATTTTCTTAATTGCTTATATCTTATTATCTAATGTTTGCGAATATAGTAGATGCTGCACAACAAAGTTGGCAACTTAGATTTTAATTAGGAGACTATTCTTGAAGGATCTTAGAACTAACTAGTAGAAAATCTCTATCTATTTTCTAAAGTCCTATTTAAGTAACAGGTCTAGGGGCCTATAAGAAAGGAGAATGGTTGTCCTGAAGGAAAAATTATCATGCACCTCAAATAAGATTCTTATTTAAGATGCACGACTTTTCTTGGTTTGCTCTACCCTAAAGGCGGGTTACCTATATCAGTAACGACAATAATCATATCTACGCCGGGATTTTGCATTGCGAAGTTTTGAGCGGCAGTTACCAAAGCAGCTTTTACATTGTCTATCCATTGATTGCGAACACTGCGTCCGTTAACAGTTAATCCTTCTCCTGGAGCAAAAGCACTGGACGAGATCAGAGGTACCTGGACATACTTAGAGCCTTTTTGTAAAGCCTTAGCGAAGCAGTTGTTATACGCTTGAGTAACAACATGATAGCATCTTTCAGGATCGTTGTTTAACTGACGAGCTGTAGGTCCTAAAAGTTGTGCAAGGAGTGCCGGGCCTGCAGGATCACTGTCATTGGTTGTGCCATCAGAATTTATCCATTTTCCTGCACTACACTCACCAACTTGTAACTCGCCCTTATTTTCTTTAGAATTGTTCCATCCTCGTTCGTTTACTGCTTTTGTAAAGAAGTGATTTGTTCCAGATCCCCCTCTGAACATAATGTTATTAGCAGCATTCACCAACATAGGGAAAAGACCCTCTGTTTTAAACCTTGGTTTGGTAATGTCACCGCAAGTAGATACTAGGATAGTTTTAGTATTGGGGCATTTCCATCCTTTGAAGGTGGTGGTGGCATCAATAGCCTCAAATCTAGGTGTGTTAATAGAGGCTGGGGAGGGTAGTTGTGTCCAACCATCAAGTAATTGCTGAGCGCTAGGAATAGGTAATAAGGATGCAGGTATATCGATAGAGGCTACTTGATCCACAGATACAGGTAGATCCTGAGGCGGTGGTGTGGGTGCAGGAGTCTGTATTGGTGTGGGGACAGGAGAAGGTTGTCCTTCGGTACGACCTAGCGGTCGAGGCGAAGGTGGTGGGGTAAATTGCGGAATAGTTAGACCAGGACGCTCGGGGGTTTTCCCTTCTAGGGATTCAGGAAGAGGAGCGACTCTTGTGGGTTTCTTCTTGAGAAGAACACAGCAGGCTACAGCGATTATAGAGAATACCACTACAGCGGCCGCAAGAGGTGGCATGGATAGGGTAATAGCCAAGGCTAGGGTTGTCACAAGCCCCACAAGAGATAAAGCAGCAACAGTAGCAAGAGCTACCCTCTTAGCGACTCCCTGCTTATTTTGATTGCGTTGTATTGCGGAGAAAGGCGTCTCGGGAATAGGGTGAGACGAGCCATGAGTGTTGATAAGTTGTGACATAAGATATTGATTTTTTTAAAAGCTAAACATAATCAATATTTTAAAGCATATCTTCCCTAAGATATAGGAAGTTTTTTTTCAAGAAATTTGTCTCTGAAAGGCCAGGAGAGAAAGAGAATACCTCTATATGTAAATGAAATCTTTTTTTCTTGATTTGATAAACAAAAACATCAAGATATTTACAGTTGCTCGAACGTAAATATTTTAATATTACTTATTATTTTAAGATTGGGACTTAAAAAGTGACTTTAACGCATCCACCGTTGATTTTGCACTGACAGGCCAAACGTTCATTGGAATCCTCAGGTTCACCAAGAAAGTCTTTTTCTTCATTAGTGAAATCAGAAAGATTTTCTTGTCCTTCTAAGACTTCAATAACGCAGGTACCGCAAACGCCTTCGGTACAAGCAAAAGGAACGCCTGAAGATTCACAAGGTTCAGCAATACTAGAACCATTTTCCAGCTCAAACTCTTGTGTTTCGTCGTCGGATGAAATGATCAACTTTGCCATTGGATTTCCTGAAAATCTTTTGTTATAAAGAACTAAACAATTCGGAGTAGAGGGATTCGAACCCCCGACCTATTGCTCCCAAAGCAACCGCGCTAACCAGGCTGCGCTATACTCCGTACAAATGTCTCTAAGAAATAAAGACGTTAGCATAGAAGAAAATAGTCTACAAGATAAACATAAACTAAAATTCGCTATTTTGTGACGTAAGAGTTTTTCTTGAAGATATATATTTTTTGTCATTATTTAAGAAAATAGGAGAGTCTCAGAAGGGAGGAGCTTGGTGACAAGCAAACAAGAGAAACTATGGAGAATGGCTCTCATTCCTTTGGGTATCCTTCTTTCTTTCTTAATGCCTTTACCTCAAGGGATTCTAGATGCCGGTCTGTGTATCAATTTCATCCTGTCTTTGACTGTTGTCTTTTGGGTATTTTCTTTAAAATCTAGTCATGAAGCTAAGATTTTTCCCTCATTATTTCTATATCTTTGCTTATTTCGTCTGGGACTAAATCTTGCTTCAACCCGATTGATTTTATCCTCAGGTTGGGCGTCCCCTATGATTTTTTCATTAGGAAATTTCTTTTCTCTAGGAAGTTTGGGAGCAGGGACTGTTGCCTGCTGTCTATTCTTTCTAGTTAATTTCCTTGTAATTGCTAAGGGATCAGAAAGAGTTGCTGAAGTTCGTGCCCGATTTATTTTAGAAGCGCTTCCTGGGAAGCAGATGTCATTGGATGCCGATCTGTTGTCTGGCAGGGCTTCTAGTATTGATATCGAAAAGCAAAAACAAGATCTTTTTGATCAGAGTGATTTCTTTTCCTCTATGGAAGGTGTATTTCGTTTTGTAAAAGGAGATGCAATTGTTAGTTGTATTTTGCTTATTGTTAATTCTATAGCTGCTTCTTACTTTTCATATTCTTTAGATGGTGTTGCGGATAATTTATGGCTGACAGTGGTGGGAGACGCTCTGGTAAGTCAAGTGCCGGCCTTATTGACATCATGTGCCGCAGCTACATTGATATCTAAGGTGGGGCAAAAAGAATCCTTGCTTGAGCATATGATGGATTATTATGAGCAAGCTAGGACTCATTTTAAAACAATTGCTGTTTTGATTTCTTCATTGTTATTTGTTTCAGGAACTCCCAAGGGACCTATAATTGCCAGTGTTGTAGCATTATTCATTGCGCATAAACAAAAAAATAATATTCAAGGACTTGAACTTGTATCCGAAGAGTTTCAACAAATACACCTGTTGCTTCCAATAGGTTATAGAGGAACAGATCCTATAGAAATATATAGGCAAGCTTGTGAAATTATCTTCAATGAAACAGGTGTTTTATTGCCTAACGAAATACGGGTTATTCATACTGAGAAAAAAGCTTCTTTAAGTTATGGTGGCCAACATTTCTCTATCAAAGAAATCTCTTTGATTCATCTTTTGCCAATATTAAGAAATTTAGCTCCAGACGCTATTCACGGAAACCATATTAAAGTTTTGATAAGAGATACACAAAACGTTTTTGGAATTTCCATCGATGAGATTATTCCGAAAAAAATTTCTGAGAACTCTCTTCTTTTCTTAATAAAGAATCTGGTTAAAGAGCGTATATCCTTAAGATTGTTCCCTAAGATATTGGAAGCAATAGCGTTATACGCATCTCATGACGAAAGTCTAGAAATGCTTTCTGAGAAGATTAGAAAATACTTGGGGAAACATATAGGAAGAGCTCTTTGGGATAAGGAAAATACATTAGAAATTATCACCGTAGATTCACATGTAGAACGAATGATAGGTGACTTATACTCAAAATCTAATCCTCTAATGTGTGATAAACTTGTTCACCAAGTGCAGAATCTCCTCGAACAATCAGGGGATGGAGGATTTCGAGCTATTATTACCGGATGCGAATCGCGTTTTGAATTAAGGAAAATGATCGAACCTCACTTCCCAGATCTTCTTGTTTTATCACACAATGAACTTCCCGAAGAAATCCCTATTTCCCTACTAGGATCTGTTTCAGATGAGGTTTTGACGCTTTAATTGTGAAACTAATCTAATTAAAATGAATAAATTATTTTAATTAGAATATTGTTTAAAATATTTTTTTTATTTATTCTTAAAATAATTACCGAAGAAAAAAATTTGTGAAAACACAAAATACGCAAAACATTTCTGAGATTTGGGAATTATACTGGGAGACTCAAGCGATTGAGTATCGAGATACTCTGATCGATTTTTACCTACATTTAGTCAAATGTGTAGTACATCGTTTGATTTCAGGTATGCCTTCCCATGTAAAAACCGAAGACCTGTATGCTTCCGGAGTTGAAGGATTAGTACGTGCTGTAGAGCGTTTTGATCCAGAGAAAAGTCGTCGCTTTGAGGGGTACGCCCTATTTTTAATAAAAGCTGCGATTATAGACGACTTAAGGAAACAGGATTGGGTTCCGAGAAGCGTTCATCAAAAAGCGAATAAGCTTTCTGATGCGATGGATACTCTAAGGCAATCTCTGGGAAGAGAGCCCACTGACGGAGATCTTTGTGAGTATTTCCAGATTTCTCAACAAGAGCTCTCCGGGTGGTTTGTTTCAGCGCGTCCGGCACTCATTATCTCTTTAAATGAGGAAAGACCTTCGCTATCCGATGGGGAATCCGGCGTGGCTTTAGAAGAGCGTATTCCTGATGAACGGGCAGAAACAGGATACGATATCGTCGATAAAAAAGAATTTTCCTCGTTTTTAGCAAACGCTATAGAGGGCTTAGAGGAAAAGGAACGCAAGGTCATGGCCCTATATTATTACGAGGAGTTAGTTCTTAAGGAGATTGGGAAAATCCTAGGGGTTAGTGAATCTCGTGTTTCCCAAATTCATTCCAAAGCCCTTATCAAACTTCGAGCAGCTTTATCAGCCTTCCTTTAAAAAATTTGTCGAGCTTCTTTGAATAGGAAGCGCAAAGTTTACAACAATTCCAAAACTCAAGCACACCCCTGCAACCGCGCTTAATAACAAGAACCAAAGATTAGTGGTAAGTATTAAAGCAGCGCAGCTTCCCACCGCAGCTATAATTGCTAAAGTAATAAGAACTACAGAAATGATACGGATACAAAGAGCAGACGGAGCAGATCTTGTCGTCTTACTTTGCGCTTGTTGAACAATTGTATTGTTAATTGAATCTGAAGTTGCGGCAGCCACAAGAAACCTTTAAAAATAAAAAAAATCGATATATTTTAATATAAAAATGGATTTTTTTCTATTGTTTTTTCTTTATGAGATTAAACTTATAAGGGAATCTTGCATATAAGAAGACCGATGGTTAAGATGGTACTTCAATTATTAAGATTTTTTTGTAGTTGCCATGCGGGATTTCATAAGACATTTGAAGGATCGAGGAATTTTAGAAGATTTTTCCTCCGGATTAGACAGTGTAACCTCTCCCATCTCCGCATATCTTGGATTTGATCCCACAGCAGCCTCTCTTCATATTGGACATTGGATAGGGATATGCTTTCTACGTAGAATGGCAAATTTCGGTATCACTCCTGTGGCTCTAGTAGGCTCTGCCACGGGGATGATAGGAGACCCCTCTGGGAAAAGTATAGAACGTACCCTATTGGAAAGTAATCAGGTAGCGTATAACAGTCAGAAGCTTTCCGAATGTCTCTCTCACTATTTGCCTGGAGTGCAAATAGTGAATAATATGGACTGGTTTAAAAATACTACAGTGATTGATTTTCTTCGAGACGTTGGAAAGCATTTTAGATTAGGAACAATGCTGGGCAAGGATACAATTAAACAACGTATCCAATCTGAAGAGGGTATTAGTTATACTGAATTTAGTTACATACTCTTGCAATCGTATGATTTCGCCTACTTATTTGAAAAGTGTGGGATATCTTTGCAGTGCGGAGGAAGCGATCAATGGGGAAATATTACCTCTGGAATTGATTATATTCGTCGTAGGGGATTGGGACAGGCCTATGGTTTGACTTACCCATTATTAACAAATAGTCAAGGCAAGAAGATTGGAAAGACTGAGTCGGGAACTATTTGGTTAGATCCTGCTCTAACATCTCCCTATGAGCTATACCAGTACTTTCTAAGATTACCAGATTCAGAGATTCCTAAAATAGCACGTACGCTAACTTTACTGAGCAACGAGGAAATCTTTGATTTGGATCAAAAGTTTCTTTCAGATCCCATAGCTGTGAAAAAGTTTGTTACCGAAACTATAGTAACTTCTATACATGGTAAAGATAGGCTCGAGGAGGCTCAAGCAGTTACTCAAAGTATGCACCCAGGGAAGGTATCTTCGGTTTCTGAGAAAGATTTCCAAGATCTTATTTCTATGGGACAGGGGATGTCTTTAGAGAGAATACAAACTATCGGCAAACGATGGATAGATCTCTTTGTTGAAGTAGGTTTTTGTAACTCTAAAGGAGAAGCTAGAAGATTGATCGAACAAAAAGGTCTCTATGTAAATAGTGACCCTATAATTGATGAGCAAAGTGTATTTGAAGACTCTCAAGTGTGTTACGGTCAATATGTTTTACTGGCACAGGGAAAGAAGAAAAAATTAGTTTTGCGTCTAATTTAAGTGTTGAGGAGGACTAGTGGCAGAGCAAGCAGATATTGGGCTAATTGGTTTAGCTGTTATGGGGAAAAACCTTGTATTAAATATGATAGATCATGGTTTTTCTGTTTCTGTCTACAATCGGAGTCCAGAGAAAACCCGAGAGTTTCTTCAGGAGCATTCTCAAAACACAAACCTTCAGGGGCATGAAAATTTAAAAGCTTTTGTTTGTTCTTTAAAACGTCCTAGAAAAGTGATGCTTATGATTAAAGCAGGAACCCCTGTAGATCAAAGTATTGAATCACTACTACCTTATCTTGAGTCCGGAGATATTATTATCGATGGGGGAAATAGCTACTATAAAGATTCGGAAAGGCGATGTCGGGACCTCAAGGAGAAGGGCATTCTTTTTATAGGCATGGGGATCTCTGGAGGCGAAGAGGGAGCTCGATACGGGCCTTCTATTATGCCTGGAGGGAATAGTGATGCTTGGCCAGCTATAGCGCCTATTTTTCAAGGTATTTCTGCTAAGGTTAATGGTAATCCCTGTTGTTGTTGGGTTGGCCCTGGAGGAGCAGGACATTATGTAAAAACTGTACATAATGGCATTGAATACGGAGATATACAATTAATTTGCGAAGCTTATGGATTGTTAAGAACACGTTTAGGCATATCTGCTGAAGCTGTATCAGCAATTTTTTCTGATTGGAATAGTCGGGAATTAGAAAGTTACCTTATGAGGATTTCTGTAGAGGTGCTTTCTTTAAAAGGCCCTGACGGTTCCCCTGTTATTGATACAATTTTAGATGTTGCGGGACAAAAAGGTACGGGCCGATGGACCGCAATGGATGCTATTGATTCTGGGGTGCCTCTTTCTTTAATTATTGAATCTGTATTAGCACGCTTTCTTTCCTCATGGAAAACTGTTCGAGAACAGGCAGCAAAAGAACTTCCTGGTATTCCTATAGTGTTTGAAAAACCCAAAGATCCTCATCTTTTCATCGAAGATGTATTCCAGGCGTTATATGCTTCAAAAATCATTAGTTATGCGCAAGGATTCATGTTGTTAAAACAAGCATCAGAAGAGCATCAATGGAATCTAAATTTCGGAGAGCTAGCTTTATTGTGGAGAGGGGGATGTATTATCCAAAGCGTATTTTTAGATGCTATTCACAAAGGGTTTGAAAATGAACCCGAAGCACCTTCGCTAATTTTACAAACTTATTTCAAATCTACACTGCAAAACTCTGAATCCGGCTGGCGTAGAACAATCGCTTATGCAATTGGTTCTGGATACCCTGTACCTTGTTTAGCAGCTGCTTTAACCTTCTATGATGGTTATCGAACGAAAGATTCTTCAATAGCTTTAGCTCAAGGATTGCGAGATTATTTTGGAGCTCATTCATATGAACGTAAGGATAGGCCTAGAGGGGAATTCTATCATACAGATTGGATAGGAACGAAAACTACAACGCTTGTAAAATAATTTTTGAAAAAATGTAGGAGTTCTGACATAATAGCCGGCTCTCCTGACAAGTCTCTTGTTTCTTTAGGGGTACTTCGGTACCCCTTCTTTTTTATTCTAAATATTTGATTCTGGATTGCTTGCACAGCAATGACAAAGACAATAGGAATTATTCCTTGAAAATCTTAATTTTTGCGTAAAATGAATTAGTCTATTTTAAGAACTTCAATAAAAGCAGTATTAGGAATAGAGACCTTACCGAACTCTTTCATACGCTTTTTACCTTTTTTCTGTTTTTCCCAGAGTTTGCGTTTTCTAGTGATATCTCCGCCATAACACTTTGCAGTGACATTTTTTGAAAGAGCGCGAATTGTTTCTCGAGCAATTACTTTTTTATTAATAGCAGCTTGAATAGGGATTTTAAAGAGTTGCTGTGGAATTACATCAACAAGCTTTTCACAAATACTTCTTCCGCGAGCTTCTGCTTTGTCCCTATGTACTAGACATGAAAAAGCATCAACAGGCTCATCATTGATTAAAATCTCAAGCTTTATGATTGATCCCTTGCGGTAATCTCCTAACCGGTAATCAAAAGATCCATAACCCTTGGTTACAGATTTCAATTTATCATTAAAATCAGAGACGATTTCATTTAAAGGGAGGTCATAAGAAAGAACTAGTCTATGCTGATCTAACATTTCCGTCTTTAGGCACACACCACGCTTATCTAAACAGAGATTCATAATACTACTTAAGTATTCTTGAGGCGTGATGATATTTACATGTACCCAGGGTTCTTCTAAATGCTCAATAATTGAAGGATCAGGATAGGCTGTAGGGTTGTCTATTAATAGTGTTTTCCCATTCTTCAAGACAACCTTGTAAATTACGCTGGGGGCTGTAGCAATAATATCGAGATCAAATTCTCTAATAATTCTTTCGAAAATAATCTCTAAGTGTAACAAGCCTAAAAATCCACAACGAAAACCGAAACCTAAAGAATGGCTGCTTTCTTGCTCTATAGTTAAAGCAGAGTCATTAAGCTGTAAACGACCTAAAGCGTCCTTTAGAGTATCAAAATCTGACGAATCGATAGGATAAATCCCAGCAAAAACCACAGGGTTAATTTCCTTAAACCCGTCCAAAGGCACTTTCGCTGGATGTTTTACTGTAGTGACAGTATCACCGATTTTTACATCTTTTACCTTTTTCAGATTGGCAATGAAATAGCCTACCTGACCTGCTCTTAATGATCCCTCAATTAAAGTGGCTTCAGGAAGGAAAGCTCCAATGCCTAGAACTTCAAAAGCAGAACCTTTTGTTGCCATAAAGGTAATACGATCACCCTTTTTAATTTCTCCACTGATAACACGAACATATACCATGATCCCTACATAAGGATCGTAATGAGAATCAAAAATTAAAGCTTTTAGTTCGGTTTCTTCAGGAAGTTTTGGAGGAGGAATTAATTCAATTATTGCCTCAAGAATTTCTGGAATTCCTTCCCCAGTTTTTGCTGAACAGGCAATTGTATGGGTAGTATCTAATCCTATATAATCTTCAATTTGTTTCCGAATTCTCTCAGGATTAGCAGCAGGTAAATCAATCTTATTTAAAATAGGAATGATCTCTAAATCACGCTCTAATGCTAGATAAACATTGGCTAGACTTTGAGCTTGCACACCTTGAGCAGCGTCAACAATGAGTAGAGCTCCTTCACAAGCAGCTAAAGAACGTGATACTTCATAGGAAAAATCTACGTGGCCAGGAGTATCTATCAGATTGAGTTGGTAAACTTCGCCATTGTATTCATAATACATAGTCACAGGATGAGCTTTAATAGTGATTCCACGTTCTCTTTCAAGATCCATAGAATCAAGGAGTTGCTCGCGCATCTCCCTTTGCTCAACAGTACTCGTGCATTCGAGTAGGCGATCAGCAATAGTAGATTTTCCGTGATCAATATGCGCAATAATAGAAAAATTTCGAATATTTTCTAATTTATACTCTTTCAAAATACAGCAGGAGTTTTGTCGGTTTCAGAGAGAGTCATGTTAGACTGAGTATAGTTAGTTGTCAATACTACTGGAATACAAGAAGGTGAGTTTAATTTATTTACGAATATCAAAATAGAATAATACTTGTATTTACAACTTACATATTTTATTGTTTTTACCCAATTGTGTTGTAAATATAAAAATCTAGAAATTCAATAATTATAACTTAATATTTTGATTTTTATTTTATTTAGTATAACTCATGAAAGCTTCGAATCTTTTTGCTCTCCAAACACTTCCAAAGCAAGAAGTGGTTTGTCGATACATACAATCGAAGAGACCGACAATATTTCAAATAATTGTACTCGTTATTTCGAGTATTTTATGCATTGTTTCGGGTCTGATTTTTTTATCAACTTTACCCTCATCTATGAATCTTATTGTTTCCTTACTGCTTGGCGGCTTAGGTTGGTGTATTCTATCTTTTGTTACTGCGCAGCTTATAATTAAATATTCGCAACCAAAAAACATCCAAATTCCTTTAGGGTTCCGTCAGGTGATTAAATCAAAATTTCCTAAGGTATTTTTTGATCTAGTAAACACTCAGGACTTGGATATTATAAAATTCAGGGAGTTAGTAACTTCCATTGCTGATTTTAAAGAGTATCAAGACTCATCAGTTAAGAATAATTTGGATAAACTTTCTTTACAGCTAAGAAGTGCTATCGAAACTTTTGGTGTTGATAATTTAGATAGAGAAATCGACAGTCAAAATATTCTTAACTTGGATGACTTATTTGTGGAGAATTGTCCTCTATATTGGATGAAACGTTTTGTAGAGTTAGGTAATGCTGAAATTTTAAATGAAAATGAAATAAGACGGAGCTGGAGCTGCGCTGGAGCCTACTGGTTCTCTGAATTAGGTTTGATTCATCAGTCTTCTGATAATGATTTAAAACCACAAACAATTTTTAACCTGCATTTGTACGGCCTAGTCCAGGAAATAGATGAATCAGAATATTCTTGTTTAATGAGCCATGTTAAAAATAATACCTGGGATCATCAAGATGTTGCAACGATAGTTGATAGATTATTGATTATTTGCCAGGGAGATTATAGCAGGTACATCAGTGAGAAAGATAAGGATAAGACATCTATAGAGGTTCGTGTAGAATTTACAGAAGATAAGCTAAGAAACCTTCTTTTATGTATGTGTCTACACGGATTATCTTGGAGACAACTAGAACTCATTCGATCAACACCAATTTCTTCTTGGCAATTTTTATCATGGATAGACAGATCTACCCCTCAACGAGGTATGCGAATACTTGCGGGGTGTTTTCTGAAAGATTTCATTAACGAATCTAATTGTAATTATGAGCCCGGAATTGCTCTAGCAACTTATTCTGAATATAGAAATGTTACTCAATATAGAAAGTATAGAAATCAAAAAGCTACTCATGCTCTTAGCAATATCTGTTGTTATTTTAATCATCGAATGAAGTTCCATAAGAAAAAAGTGGAAGCAGATTTCCGATTAAAGAACATTACAAGTTTTCACAGATATGTTGTCGATTTAAAAACAGGAAGAAGAACAAAAATCTCTGAAAATATTTAGAGACAAAAAAAATCCTCACTTGTGAATACAGGTGAGGATTTCTTTTACTAAGATTCCTACTTCAATTACGAAGAAGCGTTCTCAACAGCAGGTGTTCCCTGAATTGTTGATGAAGAACTAGCAGCTTCGGAAGCAACAGCTGCTTCTTCTCCTGCAAGTTCTTGTTCTTTGATCGCAGATTGAATTAAGAACAGTTTATTAAGTTTTGTCGCTGAGACTAACCATACGGCAATAATCACAAAAAGGGCTACTGCTAGGTAAGGAGTCATGGCTCCAATACTTCCACAAATTACTAGAAGACTTTGTTGAATTAAGGAACCTCCGGATTTTCCGAAGCGAGCAGCAACTACGTCAATAGCAGCCTTTCCTTTAACTTTTTGTTCTTGATCCAATGGAATGTAGGCCATTTCTTTGGTTGCATCAAAGAGAGCATACTTCGTCGATTTAGATAGGATGTTTTGGATAGCTCCCACCATAACAGCAAGCATTAGTGGTGTAGTTCCTAACATAGCTACGATTCCAGAAGCTTGATCTCTGAAGATAACTAGAACAAAGAAAAGCACGCCTGTTAACAATACCATAACTGGTGTTACAAGAGCTCCTGTTAACCAACCAAATTTACGGATAACGTTACCGCCGATAAATAGCATTACGATAACAGAAACGACTCCAGTCCAGAATGAGAAATTACCCATAAATTGGCTATATTCGTTAGCATTTGGGTATTGCATCTTCAATTGGCTCTTCCAGGTAACTTCTACGAGATTAATGCAAACCCCATAACAAATAACAAGGAGGGCTAATAATAACATGTAAGGGGATCTTGCTAAATAGGCGAAGCTTTCCTTCATGCTCATCTTTGGTTTAGATTTCTTAGCTTTGTTTAATTCTTTAGGATCATAGAACCTAGGATCAGTAAGAACACATTTATTCATCCACCAGTAGCATAAGATAATAACACCACCGGAAAGAATAACCATACTCATTAAGAGGTATAGAGAAAGTCCCCAAGGATCCGTGTTCCCTGCAGCACTAGCACGTAGCTTAGAAGCCCAGATAATAGAGCGTCCAGAAGCCAATAAAGCGATATTAGCGCCTACTCCGAATAAAGCGTAAAAACGCTTAGCTTCGCTGATTTTGGTAATTTCATTAGCAAAACCCCAGAACATCAAAGAAAGCATAACACTTCCCCATAGCTCGGAAAGTACGTAAAATGCGGCGAAGGTCCAGTTTCTTAACATTGCCACGCAGCCCATCAATCCTTGAGGGAGGATAGTTTGTAATTTATCAGCGAAATCCGTTGGATGTAAAATGTGGCGGAACGGATAAATTAATGTTGGGAATAGAGCGAAGAATAAGAGGAAGGGGGTGATAACTGTATAGAAGAGGGCCGGTTTACTTAAAATGTTGCTTAGCTTGGCATAGATAAGCATAAAGACAACAGCGCAGGGAACGACAAGCCACAGTTTGATGAAGGGTATAGCCTCTGCACCAGAGCCGGGAGCCGTTACGATAAGAGTGTCTTTTGTATCACGTAACACGGTGTAGTTGAACGCAATACAGAAGAACATTAGGAACATTGGCAGCACCTTTTTCAGCTCATGCATGTGTATTGGCCAAAGAAAGGAACGCAATTTTCCAAAAGGTTTTTCCGCTGTTTGTGTCATATTTACCCTCTGAAATAGCTTAGTTTTATAATTTATAAGTTATTAATAGTTTTGTCTTTAAAACAATTAATTTTTAGTTTTTTAGCCTTCTAGCATACCAATTTTTTTCTCTATTGACAAGAAAAAAGGAGAGGAGAAACCGGAGGTACTCCTAGAACACTCGAGAGACTAGAGAAAATCGGCTAAAATATTTACTTTATTTAGCCGATTGTAAAGTCTTTTAAACAAAAGACTGAGGAGAATCTAAACTTGAAGAATTAGTTCTTACTGCCTCTACATATGCATTCCATAGCTCAACGCTAACCACTCCATTGCGGATGGAACGAATAAGCTCTCTTTTTAAAGAAGGTAGGGGCTTTTTTGGGCTAAACCGTGCTAGGAGATCTTTGTCTCCCACTTGTCTGGCTAATTCTAAAACACGCTCTATATCGGTTTTCGTAAAGTTGATAAAGTCTCTGCGTTTTTTAGATCCTCTAGGGGCTCGAGGTTTTGGATTAATGGCTCGTGGCGAATCGGATTCTAAAATAAATGTTTTTAACATTTTTAGAAACTGTTCGGGGGCCGCGCTTTTCATTTTTTTTAATGTAAAATGGTGCATATAGCCACCACTCGGTCCGGGAAGATAGCGACATAAATCGTTTTCCTTATCTCCGCAGACCTTTCTAATAGCTTTTAAGATCAGTTTTTCTATTTCTTCATTTATATTCGACTGTTCTACGGCCATGAAACCCACCTTTATAACTTGCTAAATCTTCGTAAAAAATTAATCGATGCTTACTTTACAAATTTTATAAGAAAGAATTTGGCATACTTTCAATTTAACGTTTAGAAAAATAAAATTAAAGTTCTGTTTATTTAGAGACGTAATTTATGTTGGATTTTGCTTTTTTTCGCAATGTTATTTTCCGGGAAAAGATCGTTTTGTTTCATAAATAACTTTAAAAGAAACAATCATAAGGACAAAAAGTCTTTAGCTGTAACATTTATTTCTTTATAATTAAAAGCCTTTTCATTGTCATGAAACTTGTTTTTTTGTTTCTTTTATAAAATGCGAAAAGATATGAAATTCATCTTTCTGATTTCTTTTTCATTATTTCCGTCTTTATTACATCCTACATCAGATTTTCTAAATAAATAGCGGGATTTTTTTGTGTCTTTTATATACCTTATGATTTTCATTGTTCCGATTTTATTAATTTCTTGAGAATAATCTTCCTAAATGGAGGCATATGTTGTTGGCACGTCTGTTCAAAAGAGTAAAACTTTCAATCTGCTTAGTTTTAATTTTTATTGTTTCCGGATGCTCTTCTTATAAGGTGCACAATAGTGATAATAAACTTTATGTATTATCTATGAATCGGATGATACATGATTGTGTGTCTAGAATTGTAGGAGATAAACTTTGTTCAATAGTCCTTATCGATGGCGCTATAGATCCTCATGCGTACGAGATGGTTAAAGGTGATGAGGATAAAATGGCAATGAGTAGGCTTATTTTTTGTAATGGTCTCGGTTTAGAACATACAGCAAGCCTGCGCAAGCATTTAGAAGGCAATCCCAAGGCTATAAATATTGGAGAACGATTAATAGCTCGTGAAGTGTTTTCTCCTTTGGAAGAAGATGGATTCTATGACCCGCATATTTGGACAGATATTAGTATTTGGACAGAGGGAACTAAAGAGATAACGGCTGCTTTAATTTCTGAATTTCCAGAATATGAAAAAGAATTCTCTGCTAATTCCGAGGCACTAATAGAAGAAATGCAAATGTTGGATAGTTGGGCGAAAAGATGTTTGTCTACAATACCCGAAGAATCTAGATATTTGGTTTCAGGTCACAATGCTTTTAGTTATTTCACGAGACGTTATCTAGCAACTCCAGAAGAGGTGAAAGCAAATGTTTGGAACAAGAGATGCATTTCTCCTGAAGGAATATCTCCTGAAGCTCAGATTAGTATTCGCGATATCATGCTCGTTGTAGATTATATCCATGAACATAATGTTACTGTTATGTTTCCCGAAGATACTTTAAATCAAGATGCTCTTAAAAAAATTGTTTCATGCTTAAAAAAAGGACATAGTGTCCGATTGGCAAATCGTCCTTTATATAGTGATAATGTTAAGCATGACTACTTTAATACATTTAAGCACAACGTTTGTACAATTACCGAAGAGCTAGGAGGAACTATTTCTTGAATAGACAAAATGAAATTGCTTGGTCAGTACATGATCTATGTGTGAACTATGATCATTCGGATGTGTTATGCCATGTTTCCTTTTCTTTAAGGAGAGGATCCTTGACAGCAGTTTTAGGCCCCAATGGTGCGGGAAAGAGTACTCTTTTAAAGACTTCACTTGGACTAATACGACCTTCTGCGGGCCATACTTTGTTTTTTGGAAATAAATTTAAAAAAGTACATCAACGTGTTGCCTATATGCCGCAGAGAGCTAGTGTGGATTGGGATTTCCCGATGACGGTTCTAGATCTTGTTCTCATGGGTTGCTATGGATACAAAGGAATGTGGGGAAGAATAACGGCTGATGATCGTAAGGAAGCCTACAATATTTTAGAGCGCGTAGGTTTATCTGCTTTGGCTAATAGACAAATAGGAAAGCTATCGGGTGGACAGCAACAAAGAGCATTTCTTGCTCGAGCCCTTATGCAAAAAGCAGATCTATATCTTATGGATGAATTGTTTTCTGCTATAGATATGGCTTCGTATCAGACTGTCGTAGACGTGTTGCGTGATTTGCAAGAACAGGGAAGAACTATCGTTGTAGTGCATCATGACCTTAGTCATGTACGCCAATTATTTGATCACATCATCTTATTGAATAAGCATCTCATTTGTTCTGGACCCGTTGATGAATGTTTAACTAATAAAAACATTTTTCAAGCTTATGGTTGTGAGCTAGAGCTTTTAGAGCGCACCCTTAAACTATCCAGAGGAAAGCAACAAGGAGCGTATTAAATGCTCAATTGCGTTTTTATTGATTCTATTTTTTTGTCGAGCTTCCTGGCTGTTACTTTAATTTGCATGACAACTGCTCTATGGGGGACTCTGTTGCTTGTAGGTAGACAACCTCTTCTAAGCGAAAGTCTTTCTCATGCTTCTTATCCGGGACTACTTCTGGGAGCTTTATTAAGTTATAAAGTCTCTTTTTTCACAGACTCTATAATCCTAGTGATTATTTTTGGTTGTTTGGCTGCTATCTCTGGGTATGGAATTATAGTATTTTTAGAAAGAATATTAAGAGTTCATAAAGACGCTTCTTTATGTTTTGTTCTCGTTGTTTTTTTTGGCGTGGGGGTTATTTTAGCTAGCTATGTGAAAGATTGCTGTCCTTTATTATATAATCGTATCAACGCTTATTTATATGGGCAGGCAGCTACTTTAGGTTATGTAGAAGCTAAGCTTGCAGCCTTTGTTTTTCTTGTCTCTTTAATAACTTTATGGTGGTGGTATCGTCAAATTGTCGTAACTATCTTTGATAAAGATTATGCTTCAACTTGTGGATTAAGTACCCGTATTTCAGGAAGTATTGTCCTTATATTTATTTCCTTAGTGATTGTGAGTGGTGTGCGTTCTGTGGGTATCGTATTGATATCTTCGATGTTCGTTGCGCCTTCCTTGGCTGCCCGTCAATTATCTGATAGGTTAAATGTTATTTTCCTTCTTTCCTGTTTGTTTGGAGGAATTTGTGGCGCCCTCGGTAGTTATGTTTCAGTAGCTTTTAGTTGTAATGTTTCTGGACATGCGGGTGTAATTACTTTGCCCACAGGACCGCTTGTTGTTGTTATATCTGGTTGCCTAACCTTCCTTTGTTTGATGTTTTCTCCAAAATCAGGATGGGTAATACGCTACATACGTAGGAAGCGTTTTTCATTTTCGAAGAATCAAGAGCATTTGCTGAAAGTATTTTGGTATTTATTAGAAGATCAATTGCCTGAGGTGGGTGCACGTGATTTTGTTTGCTCACATAAATATCAGGAATATTTTGGCCCAAAGCCTTTCCCAAGATTTAGAATTTGGCTTCTTGAATGTCAGGGATTTTTAAAACACAGGAATTATCGCTGGAGTCTTAGCGAGAAAGGAAAGATCAGGGCAAAAAAGTTAGTTCGAGCTCACAGATTATGGGAATGCTATCTTGTACATTCTTTAGAATTCAAGGAAGAAGATGTTCATGGTTTCGCAGAAGAAATGGAGCATGTTTTAACAGATGAGTTAGATTATGCGATTACAGAAATGTTAGATAATCCTCATTACGATCCACATGATAAATTAATTCCAGAGAAACCAAAAAAGAAGGAGGAGCTATGATAGGAGCCTTTTCCCCATATCATGGGGTATCCTTTGTTCAATTTTTCATTGTATTTTTCTCAAGATTTTTTTCTGGAGAGCTATTTCAAGGACACTTGTTTATCGATGATATTCAGGTTATCGTATTCTTGGCTATTGCTCTTTGTGGAGCATTTGTCGGAAGTTTTTTGGTTTTGAAGAAGATGGCAATGTATGCCAATGCTGTTTCTCATACAGTATTATTTGGTTTAGTGAGTATTTGTTTATTCACTCATCAATTAACATCATTATCTTTGGGAACTCTTACTTTAGCGTCTGTTTCAACCGCCTTACTTACAGGTTTTCTTATTCATTTTATAAGAAATATTTTTCGGGTTCCTGAAGAAGCAAGTACCGCTCTAGTATTCTCTTTGTTATTTTCGATGAGTTTACTTCTTTTAGTATTTCTAACGCGTAATGCACATATAGGAACTGAACTTATTTTAGGTAATGCAGATTCATTAACCCGTAGCGATATTTTCCCTGTCTATACGATTCTTTTGGTTAATCTATTTGTTTCTGTGATTGGATTTCGTAGTTTTGTTTGTGTTTCTTTTGATTCAGTATTCTCTTCTTCTTTAGGGATCCCTGTAAAAATCATTGATTACTTAATTATTCTACAATTGTCAGCGAGCCTAGTAGGAGCATTTAGAGCAGTTGGAGTTTTGATGGCTTTAGCTTTCTTATTAATCCCTGGACTTATTGCGAAAGTTTTTGTTGTTTCTGTACGAGGCATGCTTTTTTGGTCTTTAATTTTCGGTGCTCTTACAGCTTTAGCTGCTCCTGCATGTTCTAGAGCAATTTTAACATCATATGATGTGGGATTATCAACTTCAGGTATTTCAGTTTTTATATTAATGGCTTTTTATGTTGTTGTTTCTTTATTTCATTATGGAAAGAAGTTAGCCTATAAAAAACTTTATTCAAAAAATAGCCTGAATACAGAATTGACAACTCTCTAATCTAGGAGTTATGATTTTTTTTTCAATTTGTTAAGGTTACTATTTGAAACATTTAGCCATTTTCGGATCCACTGGAAGTGTAGGGCAGCAGACTTTAAAAATTATTAGGTCTCATCCTCACCTGTTCAATGTGGTCGCTCTTGCTTCATACGGTAATAATAAGGATTTATTTTTCGAACAAATTCGAGAGTTTTCTCCTTCTATAGTTTCTGTATATGACGAACGAGTTTATTTTGAAGTTCGTAAAGAATTTCCTAATGTCAAAGCATTTCTTCGTGAAGAAGGATTATTAGCAGCTGCTACAGCTGTAGAAATTGATACTATTGTTGCCGCATCCTCAGGTGTTGTGGCTCTACCGGCAATTATAGAAGCAATGAAATTGGGGAAAACTCTAGCATTAGCAAATAAAGAAGTTTTAGTTTCTGCTGGCGAAATTATCAGAGGGATTGCCAAGCAATATCAAACAACAATTTTGCCTATAGATAGTGAGCATAATGCCCTATATCAATGTTTAGAGGGAAAAAATCCTTCGGAAGTAAAAAAGTTATTATTAACTGCTTCTGGGGGCCCTTTATTATACAAGTCTAGAGAAGAATTAAATCGCGTGACTATTGAGGATGTATTGAAACATCCTATATGGAATATGGGAGCTAAAATTACTGTAGATTCTTCGACATTGGTAAATAAAGGCTTGGAAATAATAGAAGCTTATTGGTTATTTGGATTGGAAAATGCGGAAATAGATGCTGTAATTCATCCTCAAAGTTTAATTCATGGTATGGTAGAGTTTCAAGACGGGACGGTGCTTTCTGTAATGAATCCTCCTAGCATGCTGTTTCCCATACAACATGTATTAACCACTCCAAAACGTTGTCCAACACCTCATAAAGGGATAGATTTTTCTATAAAACAAACATTAGAGTTTCTTCCTATAGATGAGGAGCGTTTTCCAAGTATTGGTTTGGCTAGATGGGTATTAAAAGAGAAAGGATCTTCGGGACCATTTTTTAATGCCGCTAATGAGGTTTTAGTTCAAAGATTTTTAACAGAAGAAATTGCTTGGTGCGATATTCTAGATAAGTTAACAAGGCTTATGGAAAATTATAGAGTTTCTCCATGCACTTCATTAGACGATGTCTTTGCTGTTGATAAGGAAGCTCGAGCCCTTGCTCAAGAGATATAACCCGGTACGTATATGACAATAATATATTTTATTCTTGCAGCCCTTGCTTTGGGGGTTTTGGTATTGATCCATGAACTGGGTCATTTACTAGCAGCCAAGTCTGTAGGTATGGCTGTTGAGAGTTTTAGTATTGGTTTTGGTCCGGCTTTATATAAAAGGAAAATTGGAAACATAGAATACCGTGTAGGTATTTTCCCTTTCGGTGGTTATGTTCGTATCAAGGGTATGGACAAAAGAGAAAAGGGTGTAGATGCCGATCCTGATTCTGTTTACGATATACCTCAGGGTTTTTTTAGCAAATCTCCATGGAAAAGAATCGTTGTTCTTGCCGCAGGTCCTATAGCTAATATTTTATTGGCTTTTGTGGCTTTTGGTGCACTTTATATCTCGGGAGGTAGAAATAAGGCTTACTCTGAGTATTCTCGTATTGTTGGTTGGGTGAATCCTATTTTAAAAGAAAAAGGTTTAAATCTTGGTGACGAGATTCTTACATGTAATGGCAAACCCTATTACTCGGATAAAGATGCTATTACCTCAGCTTTATTAGACAGACGTCTGTCTTTTAAGGGAGTACATCCCGCATATCTTTCAAAAACTTCTACAGAATTTTCCTTGGATACAGAATTTGATGTTAATAAAAATGGTATCCCTCTCGCTGGAGCTAGTTATCTTTTATATCGTTATCAGGAGCCTATTTCAAAAGAATCTCCCATGTATTCAGCGAATATACTACCAGGCGATCGATTGGTATGGATGGATGGACAAATTTTATTTTCTCCGATGCAAGTTTCTCAGATACTTAATGAAGCCTACGCATTTGTTAAAGTTTCTCGTTATGACAAGGAAATATCATTACGCATTCCTAGAATGCTAGCGAGCACATTATATTTATCTCCTTATGTAAGGAATGAACTTATCGATAATCAGTACGAAGCCGGCATTAAAGGTAAATGGTCTTCTTTGTATACTTTGCCTTATATGATCAATAGTTATGGTTATGTAGAAGGAGAGTTGCAGCCTATAGATCCAGAATCTCCATTTCCTCCTATGGAAGATAAATTGGAGTTGGGAGATCGTATTTTAGCTATAGATGGTACTCCTGTTAGTGGAAGCACGGATATTTTGCGTTTGGTTCAGAACCATAAGGTATCCATAATTATTCAAAAAATGACTTCTGAGCAACTTGAGGATGTAGATTCTTCAATAGCTGATGAAAGGTTTATTCGTTCTTATGATGCTAAAGACCTATTGGCAATTATTAATTCAATAGGAAGTGCTCAAGAAGTACGTGAATCAGGTCAGTATCGTTTATTATCTCCGATTCAACCTAAGCCATGGATAAGCATTTATTCCGATGATCTTTTAAATAAACGTCGTGAAATGGCGAAAAAGTTTAAGAATCAGGATCAACAGCGTTATTATCTAGATAGAATAGAAATAGAAAAACAAAAACTATCTCTTGGCATTCCTTTGAAGGATATGACTGTAAAGTATAATCCTACTCCGGATGCTTTGATCATTAATATTTCTAAAGATAGTTTGCGCACTATGAAAGCTTTAGTTGTAGGCCGTCTGAATCCTCAATGGCTATCAGGTCCAGTAGGGATTGTTCATATGCTACATAAAGGATGGTCCCTAGGAATCTCTGAAGCTTTATTTTGGATAGGGTTAGTAAGCATCAATTTAGCGGTTTTAAATCTTCTTCCGATTCCTGTTTTGGATGGAGGCTACATTGTACTTTGCCTTTGGGAAATGATTTCAAGGCGTCGTTTGAATATGAAGCTTATTGAGAAAATGTTAATCCCATTTTCTTTATTATTGATAGCTTTCTTTATTTTCCTAACGTTTCAGGATTTATTTCGTTTTTTTGCTGTGAGTTAGGTTTCCAGGTTTTGGGAAAACCGTAAAGATTATAAGGGTGAGAGCCGAAACAATGGATAACGTAGATATCCTTGTTTTTGCTCGTATTTAGCCTGGAGCTCTTCTGTTTATTTTCCTTTACCTTCTGTTCTATTTCCTCAGGGACTTGTTCTATAGCTGCAGTTTTGCTGCCGTGTTTTAAAAACTCTCTCATGAGAAAAATAGACTTTCTGTTTGTGATGATGTAAGTGTGATTTGTATTAATCACATATCCCTTGTGAGGAGTATCCAAGCAAGTCTCTACCGTGCATACTTTCCCATCATTTTCACATTCTAGACGGAAGGGAAGAAATCTACTGCGTTTATTGCCACTAAGAATAAGGACTTCTACTGTAGAAGGGAGCTTACCAACATCAAGCATTTTTCTTGGGCAATAGGTAAGTAACTGTCTACCTAATTTCCCTCCAAAGATAAATTGCACAATCGCCAACGATCTATAACGTCTTGCTAATGTGGATCCTGCATTTGGAGGAGCCATGAGTATGGCTTTACCGCACTTTGCTTCTTGAGGGCAGTCAGGTTTAGCCAAGGCCACTCGAACAATAACACCTCCTATAGAATGTGTTACGAAGTTGATGGGAACACCAGGCTTTAACTCTGCTATCTTTTTAATTAATTTAACAAGATGATCCGCATGTCTTTCTAATGTAAATTTGCGAGTTTCATAGTTCCAGATAAATACGTCGTAATTTTCTTTTTCTAAGACATTACCAATAGGTTTTAACGACCTGTAAGATCTTAAAAATGCGTGAACGCAGATTACTGACTCTTTTTGCTGAGATGTTTCTCTAATCCCACCAATTCCTGACGGAAGTGTTTGAATTATAGAAGTATCTGCCAAAAGGGACGTTCCAGATATTAAGAATAGTAAAATTAATAATAATTTATTCATTTGCACACCGATATAATTATTTTAATAAGTTTTTTATTAAAAACCAGCGTGTTTAATTAACTTATTTTAAAAAATAATTAAGCGGTTAATTATAAAAGTAATAAAAAATTACTATTTAATAATCGAATGTGAATGAATTGATATTTGAGCTTGATTAACTGAAAAGATCCTACTGGTTTCAGATAATGTTTGATGAGGGGTATTTGTAGAGGTCATTAGGGTTTGTCCTAAAGTAGGAGCAAGGTCGAGTAGTTGTGAGATTCTCTGATTGTCTAATCCTGCATGAATATCGTCCATACAGAATAAAGGACATGCGTGATAGATCTCTTTTATATAAAGACATTCTGCGAGTCTAAGAACGGCGAGTAAACTGTGTTTTTGACCTTCACTAGAGAATTGTGCAACGGGAAGATCATTAATCATTAAAGTAAAGTCCTCACGATGAGGACCTACAGACGTAGTTCCTAATTCTAAATCACGATGTAGTGCTGTTGTTAGCTGTTTTCTAAGTTCCTCAGCAATAAGCTCTGGAGAAACCTTATCTTGTTTAATTAGTGAGCTTTTAAATTTAATGCGTAGTTGTTCTGATAAGGAATTACTCCATAATTCTTGAACTAGTTTATTTAGTTGTTCGCAGCAAGAGTGCCGGCTTAACGTTAGATAGGCGCCTAGAGTAGCAAGTTGCTCATCCCAAACTGATAACGTGGAAGTTTGTTTGGTTTTGAGTAGAGTGTTTCTTTGTAATAAGGCTCGGTGATAATAAGATAATGAATGTTTATATTGAGGATCGCATTGAGATAAAAGTAGATTCAGAAACAGTCTGCGGTCTGCGGGAGCTCCGGAAATCAAAGAGCGGTCTTTAGAGGAAAATAGAACAATAGGCACCATACCTATCAATTGCGATAAGGTTTTTATAGGAGAGTGGTTACAAAGAATTTTTTTTCCTTGCTTATCTACATAGGTAGATAGCGTATGAGGAAATCCATCTTTTTCAAAGGTCATTTCCAGAAAAAAATGAGAAGCGCCAAAGAAAATAGCCTCGGTAAGATGTGAGGTACGGAAAGACCTGCCTAAAGATAAAACATAAAGGGCTTCAAGAAGATTTGTTTTTCCCTGGGCATTTTCTCCAAAAATGTAGTTCATATCTGGAGATAAAGAAACCTCAGTTTCTTTATAGTTTCTGAAATTTTTAAGACGCAGGGAAATAATCTTCATTAATCATCATGCAATCTCATTGGCATAATAACGAATAGGCTACGAGTAGAATCAGTAATGATTCCTGGATTATAAGAATCTGAAATGCCTAAGCGTACTAACTCATCTTTACTATGCTTTAAGATATCGAGGAAGAAGAAAGGATTGAAGGCAATTTCTAATAGCTCTCCAGAATAGTTTACCGCCATACTAACCTTACCCTCACCAACTTTTGTACAGTTTGCTGTTAAAGTGAGCTCCCCGGGAGTAAAGGTAAACTTTACGGAATGCGAAGATTCATTAGTAAACAACGCTACCTGTTTTAATAAGGTAATTAACTCTTCTCTATGAAGATCTAATTGCACACTACTTTCCGTAGAGATTACTGGAGAAAAATCGGGAAATTCCCCAGAAAGTAGTTTGGTAATTAATAATGTGTTACCGCACTCCACAGCAATTTTTGCCTGATCTAAGAAGATAGTAGCTTCGGAATCTTCAGAACAGAGTTTAATAATTTCTTCAACGGCTTTAATAGGAATGATATAATCGCCAGAAAAGCTTTTATCTAAAGAGATCTCCAGATCAGTTTTTGCTAGTCGTTTTCCGTCAGTACCTACTACAGTAACAATACCATTAGCAATGGTTAATAAAACTCCCGTAAGAACATAACGGCTTTCTTCTCGAGAAACGGCGAAAGATGTACGTTGTAACATCTCTCTAAGCTGTTCTGCAGGGAGAGTAAATCGTACAGAATTTTGGATGTCAGGGAGCATAGGGAAGTCTTCTTTGCCCATGCTAAGTAGACGGAAACAAGAAGATCCTGAGGTAATCTTTGCCATTTCTCCGGTAGTTGCGGAGATTTCAAGATTAGCCTCTGTTAATTCTTTTACTAGTTGAAAAAATCTTTTAGAAGGAATGGAAATCGCGCCTGATTCATAGACCTTTGCCTGGGCTACGCATCGGGTGCTTACCGTAAGATCTGTAGCGGTAAAGACAAGCTCATCGTTACATGTTTCGATAAGTACATGGGTGAGCACAGGAATAGGAGTATTTTGAGGAACAACGCTTTGGATTTTTTTTATAAGATTTCCTAACTCATTTCGGGATACGACGAACTTCATATTTTCCTACAACTGTAAGTCATTAAATTCAATCCTGCCCCTAAGAGAATAGGGGTTCCTCAGGATCTCTTCGAGAGAGCTTCCTGGGATAAAGCAGGATATTACTATAAAGGGATTTTATGGTCTTCTAGATATTTCCTAGGATTTTTCTAATCTAGCCACTTGCTAAGTTCAAGAAAGAAAATTGGGTTTTTTGTTATACTCCCTCCCAACTCTCTAGGTTGAGAAATGGGAAAAAATTATGGCCAGTAAGGAAATTGTTTCTAACCGCAAAGCCTTACGTAATTATGAGGTTTTGGATACTTTAGAAGCTGGGGTTGTACTTACCGGAACCGAGATAAAGTCATTACGTGATCACGGTGGGAACCTCGGTGATGCCTATGTGGCTATTTCTAAGGGGGAGGCGTGGCTATTGAATGCCAGCATTGCTCCCTATCGTTTTGGTAATATCTATAATCATGAGGAACGGAGAAAGCGCAAGCTTCTTCTTCATAGATATGAGATTCGAAAATTAGAGGGTAAGGTAGCTCAAAAGGGAGTAACAATCATTCCATTAGGGATGTTTCTTTCTCGTGGATATGTAAAAATTCGTCTTGGATGTTGTCGTGGTAAGAAAGCTCACGATAAGCGACAAACGATCATAGCGCGGGAGAAACAACGAGAAGTAGAATCTGCTATGAAGCGTT
Organism: Chlamydia sp. 04-14; assembly: GCF_036632095.1. Taxonomy (NCBI): domain Bacteria; kingdom Pseudomonadati; phylum Chlamydiota; class Chlamydiia; order Chlamydiales; family Chlamydiaceae; genus Chlamydia; species Chlamydia sp. 04-14. The sequence continues at coordinate 218,769 of NZ_JAPYKW010000002.1, read as the reverse complement.
ATCGTTGATAAATACTTCGATGTGATTTTCTTTTGCCCAAGTCAAAGCTTCTGTTTTTGTAGAGAAGGTCATGAGTACTGTAGCCATGGCGTCAGCAAACGCACAACTCGGATGAATAACGGTTGCAGATACTATAGGATAGTTGTGTAGTTCTAAAGGTTTTCCTGTATGAGGATCTAAGATATGTGTATAGGTTTTTCCATCTACAGACCATTGTTGATGATAATTTCCGCTTGTAGCAACCGCGGTATTTTTTAGTTCTATGATTTCGGATGTCGCGGAAGAAGCGATACGCCAGGGCCTTCCTGAGGGATGGCGTCCTGAAATTTTAATTTCTCCTCCCCACTCTGCATAGCTATCAAAACAAAAGCTCTGGCAAGTTTCTAATAAACAATCGACAGCAAATCCTTTTACTGCACCACAGAGATCAAGTTGTAAATCAGAGTGTTTTTTGGTAAGTGTTTGGTTGGTTATATCAAGATCAATATGTTTCCATCCTGAATGTTCGTAATAAGATTTCCATACTTGTTCATTAGGGATCGAATGTTGTTTAAGATGTAACAGCCAAAGAGTTTTTAACGGTCCTAAAGTAGGATCAAATCTTCCACCAGATATACGGTAAAATCTGTCTACCATCTCTAAGAAATCACATAATTCCTTAGATAGAGGAATAGCCACTCCCGCAGGTGCACGATTAATTTTTGAAAGTTCCGATTCTCCATTCCAGTTATTGTATACAGTATCAATAACATGAAAGACTGTGTCGATTTCTTTTTTTAACTGTTCGGTTTCTTGATGTGATAGATGCTTTCCTATGATAATACGGTAGGGCATTGTCATTTTTTCTCCCTCCAAAGTCGTAAGCTTGGGAGTGCTGCATCCACTAAGAATCCAGGAGAATAGAACTAGAAAGAAGATTTTTTGTAACTTTCCCATGTATTTTTCATCAACATTGCCACTGTCATAGGTCCTACACCTCCGGGTACCGGAGAAATTGCTTTGCATTTGGCAACAACATTATTGAAATCGACATCGCCAACTAAAGTGTAACCCTTATCATTATTTGCTGTTACTCGTGATGTACCTACGTCAACAACAATAGTGTGAGGAGAGACCATATTTTCTTTAATAAATAAAGGTACACCTACAGCTGCAATGATAATATCCGCTGTTTTTAGAATCTCAGTAAGATTTTGTGATTGGCTATGAAGCAAGGTGACTGTAGCATTTGTTGAGGGATGTTTTTGCATTAACATAGCAGCTAAAGGCTTGCCAACAATATTGCTTCTTCCAACAACGGCAACGTGACGTCCAAGAAGAGGAATCTCATAGTAATTCAGTAATTCAATAATGCCCGCGGGTGTGCATGGAGCAAATCCTCCCAACTGTCCTAAAAGCAGTTTTCCCATATTAATAGGGTGGAGACCATCCACATCCTTTTCGGGAGCAATAGCTTGAATCACAGCATTTGTATCTAAATGTTTGGGCAAGGGAATTTGTACTAAGATACCATGGATAGTGGGATCGTTGTTTAATCTGTTAATAAGCTTAAGAATGTCGGTAAGAGTAGCGTCAGAAGGTAATCTATGAGCTTTGGATATCATGCCCAGATCTGTAGCTTTTTTTACCTTCATTCCAACATAAACCTCAGATGCTGGATCATTACCGATGAGCACCACTGCAAGACCGGGAGGTGTTGGGCTATTAGAGATTTCCTGTTTGATTTTTTCTAAGACCCGCTCGGCAACGGGTGAACCTTTTAATAACATGAGCGACTCCTTAAGAAGCCTCTCATCTTACGGATTCCTTGAGTTATTGTACAAGGGAGTAGGTAAATTATTCCGCTGTAGATGAAATCGATAGTAAAAGCATGTTTTGCATCTAATAGGAGGGAATGCAGACTCCAATTAATTTTATGATTAAAAAAGGCGAGGGTTGGGTAGGAGAAATAAGAAAATACTAGAGCAAATATAGAATTAATGATGGGTATCGACAACCACCTGTCATTGAGAAAGATTTTATGCATTTTATGGAGAAGAGCTACAGAGGTAATATACAAAAACGTATGAATCCCAAATAGATAGGAAGATCCAATGTCGCAAAATAGGCCAATAATCAACGCATGAACCAATACCTCTTCTTTAGGTAATCTATAGAAATTAGCTACCAGATAGGGGGCAAAAAAAATTGGGCGTAAGTCAGGACAATATTGAGGGCAGATAAAGAAACTCAATACAGAGAGACAAAGGCATTGAAAAGATACTAACCGGTCCATGAAGGGAATACAGTGTGGATTCACTAAAGTTCATAGCAAGATTCAGGATTGTTTTCTCTTATTTTCTTAATGTTTTCTTTATTCTTTTTATTTATTTCCTAAACGTTCTGTTAGTTAGTAATCTATATTAATTTAAATTAATTACTTTGTTTAATTAATTAGTTTTTAATTAAAATTAATCTATAGGTTTGATTAGAAAAATTTTATTTCTATGAGCGGGACAAAAAAGAAGAGAAATAGACGAGATTTGTCTCGAGTGATTCAGAAGAAAACAGAGCAGCTTCTGAATAAGCCTAAAAAATTAAAAGGAAAGAAGTCTAAATTCCTTATTTCCAAAGATCAAAAGCAACTCCGCCATCGTGCTGAGAAGTATGACAATTTAGTGCGTTCCCTATTAGATAGGAAAACTCATGATTCTAATCATGTTTTAATTTTTAATTATCAGGACGGTTTCGTTTTTACTGATATTAATAATTTTGGAAAGTATTCCATAAAGCTATAAAAATGAACGCAAAGAGCTAATAAAAACTTGCAGAACGGGACAAACCCGTAATAAGGCTGGGGGTAGCCTGGGCTATTTTTTGCGCTCCAGAAGCTGCCGCAATATTGAGATCTCCACAATCTCAATATTGCCGGACAGTTTGGTACGAGTACCTCATCTGGAACGACGGCGGTGCACTTTCTTGCGCCTACCGGCTCTCTTCCCTCTTCCCTTATTTTTAGGTTTTTTCGCAAGGTGCCGCCACCTTGCGTTTTTTTTGCCTTTTTCTCTTTTAATTGTTTCTTAAGTTCTTTTTTTTGAATTAATTATTTTTTATTTTAAAATTAAAACATAACTAATGAGTATTTTTTTAAAAACTCTGAGAATAAATTATGTCAATTTCTGGAAATAGCAATATTTCTCCTTCAGGACCTGATAAATGGGACCCCGCAATTATGGGGAAACAGCCGGAGTCATTATCGGGTCCTAAAGAATCTGTATTTTCTGAGACAAGGGAGACCTCTTCTAGAAAGCAAGAGGCCATGATCCAATCTGGAGCCAGTGCGAATTATGAGACCGATCTCCAGATTAATGAGGGAAAATATCGAAAGACCCAGGAAAAAGCCTCGTCATCTCCTAAATCAAAACTACGGGGTGCTTTTTCCAAAGTGCGTGCTAGTGTTCAGGGATTTCTATCGGGGTTTGGTACAAGAGCCTCTAGGATTTCTGCTCGCAAGGCGGAAGCTGACGGAGAAGGAAGATCCATGTTGCCTAGCGATATGGAAATGGTCAGTAAGAAGGGAAACCGTATTTCTCCAGAAATGCAAGGATTTTATTTAGATGCATCTGGAATTAGTGACACCTCTTCTGATGTTTCTATGCTTTCTTTAGAGTCGTTACGCTCTACATCTCTAGCTTCATTCTCGATATCAAGGGAAGAGATTAGTGCTTCGGAAACCTCTTCAATAGCTTCATTTGGTTCATTTCAGATGGCTAGAATGTCGATAACAGAGTCTACAGTGACAGCCTGGACGGTGAACCGTCTAGGTGGAGAAATGATTAGTACAATTTTAGATCCAAATATAGAGACTTCTTCTTTACTACGCAGAGCTTCTCTTGTTGGTAATGAGGGTATGGTAGATCTATCTGATTTAGAAAATCGTAACCTTAGCACGGATATGCGTGCAGAAAACACCTCAAAAAATACAAAAATTATTGATTCGGGGCGTGATGCCGGCAAAGTCGAGGATCTGGATTTAGAGGGATCGGGGATTTTAGAAACTTCTGCTAAAGAGGCTGAAAAAAAGGAGAGTCGAGAAGATCTTCTAAAAGACCAGCTTGCTCTAGCAAAAATGATGGAAAGTTTACTATCTTCGGGAGCTCCCGCATCTGTTTACGTACCTTTAGGGACATGGTCCGGGGAAGGGACAAGCTTTCCCCCTCCAAAATTTTCTGGAACAATCACGCAAAGTTATAACGATAAATCAGAGCATTCTCCTATGGGAATCTCTAGTAATCAGGGACATACGGATTTTTCATCTATAGATAAATCTGAAAATGTGGTAAAAAATTTTCCGTTATTTGCGGATCATAGTGAAAAACCCTACCGTTTTCCGGCTAATCCCTCTTCTAGTGATAGTATTCCAGATTTGGGTAATGAAGGAACTGTAAGTTTTTCCGCGCTGTTAGATAACGATCCGGTATTTTTACCCGTTCCTGAAGAGAACCCTGAACCGAAATATGACGCCTCTGCAGGATCAACGGGATTTGATACGGTAAGTTCAGCGTATTTATTTTCCTCTCATCAGGGAATATCTTTGCTAGCACCACTACCGCGTTCTTTATCTGAATATAAACATGAAGTAGAGAAGCGCAAGGGCCCTGGAGCACCACCAGATCCTTTAATTTATCAATACCGTAACGTAGCTATAGATCCGCCCTTGATTTTTAGACCTCCGCAACCGTTTGCTTCTTCATCGCGTCTTGGAGTACAAGGCAAACCGGAGGCTGCTTCTGTGCATGATGACGGAGGAGGATCTGGTGGAGGATTTTCAGGACAAAACCGGGATCGAGACAGCAGGCCTTTTTCTGATAAAGATAAAAAAGGCAAATCTATGGAATTAGATTAGGGAGATTAAAGTGCGCATAATACCTTTTGATCCTTATGGAGCATTTCCTCCTCAGGGAGTGAATAAAGATCCTCACAGCAATACGCCGTTAAATCAGAAGATCTCTGATGAAATAGCTAAAAATGAAGCTATGCGTTTGGCTTTATTGGCTATCGCTGATCAAGAGAAAGATGAAAGACAGAGAAAACATCGTTTTAAAATTCTCAACCGCAAACAGGCAAAAGTTCTTTTATCTCAATTACGGAACGTAGATTTAGATTTTAGAAGTTTGAAAAATGCCGGATTTAAAGAAGATGAAGACGGCCAAGAAGATGACAGCGAATCTCAAAAACAAGAGAAGATTTTCAATATTGCTAGAAGTAAAAAGCCAGTAAAAATAGGAGCGTCTGCAGCTCAGGCTATCGCTAATGCCGCAGAAGCTTGGGTTATTGCTCGCAATAGGGGTGTCTTGGACATGGCTTCCCTATTATTTTGGAATAAAGATGACGAATGTTAAGCAGCCCGTTTTTCTTTAGGCAATTGAATGACTTTTTCATCCTCTTCACTAATAGGGTAAGAGAGCGCACTTTGTTTCTCTAGATCTTCCCAGATTCTATTCAATTTTTTCACCTGCTTGTCGGTAAGATTATCTAGGATAAGCATATCTTCAGAATTTATACAAAATCCGGCTTCAGACCAATTTACAGATCCCGCAATCAGAATTTTTTGATCTACAACTGCGAATTTATGATGTAGACGATAACGGGTTGTTTTTGTGTGGAGAGTCAGATTAGAATCTTTCAAAGCCTGAATCTGCTTTATCGATAATTTCTTAAAATCTTTATCGATCAAAATTTTCACGTCTACACCGCGTTTTTTAGCTTCATTAAGCTCACGAAATACGGGGGGATAGGTTAGGGCAAACATCGCTAACCGAATGGTTTTTTTTGCAGTTCTTAGTGTTTGTAGCACTGCTGACAATGCTTTTCCTTGATCACCAGGTAGAGAGAAATATTGTATATTTTGGCCATCAACAACACAATTTCCGCAGGACTCATCCTTAATATATTGGCAAAGTTCCTTACTTTTTAAACCAATGATTAAATTGCTATCCTGAAGAAAGGAAACGTGGGTATAGTTTGCCGATCCTAACCAAGCTTGTTTGTCATCTATTGCTAGGGCTTTTTGATGCATTAGCTTTCTTCCCTCAGAAGGATGTTCAACTAATGTCACGTGCTTATTTTTAGGGAATTCCTGGATTTTTGCCATCTTTTCATAGTGAATAGCTACGTTGCGTTTTGCATTAGCCTGATTGGCAAGGCTTGTAAAAATCTCAGGAGCGCTCAGACGATAAATACGAAGAAAGATACTTTTTTCTGCAGAATCTATGGCGTCGCAGAGTACCTTAAGAGAATCATCCCCACATTGTTTGGAATAAATCACAGGTTCTTGCGAGGCAGTAAAAGTTTGAAATGTATCAGGATTTTGAGATTTTGTAAGAACACCAAAGAATAGTAGTGATCCTACGGTTAAAAGGATTTTTAATTTCGAGTTTGTTTTCTTTTTCATAGCTTTAGTTAGATTTAGTATTTTTCTTTTAAAAAATTAGTAATAAGAATTTTCATTATAAAAATCATTATTTTTAAAGAAAACTTAATAAATCAGCTAGAATAACTTAGATGAATTTTTAGGAAAATACTCATTCCATCGATGGGAAACTTTTTGGATGGTTTCCTCGTCAGCTTCGACTTCTTTAGGGTAGTGAGGCTTCATTAGGGAATTAAGAATGATAGGAAAGGTGTATTGGGGTCTATGATTAATGACCTGATTGAAACGTACGTGTAAATCTGTTGCGGGAGCAGCGCGTGTGAATGTTTTCCATAGGAAATTCTTAGTGCTTGTTAATGTCTCTTGTAGATTCTCTGTAAGGACAATAAATGGCCATGAGCGAAGATCAGCATTATCTAACAACGTATCAATATTTAATTCTTGTAACGTAGTCTGAAGAACGAGACAACCAGGACAAAAACTTCCTATATCGGTGATATTAGGAATAATTTTCCCCCGATATTTATCTGGAAGATCACGAATTACTGGGCCTATCCCCATGAAAATAGCTTTAGAACCTTTATTCAATTTAGGTCCTGTATAATCTAGGGTATCATTTGATGTTTCCGAGAAGATAAGCAGATCGCGTTCGGGAATCATACGTGATAATACCCCTTCTAGAAGTTTAGGGAAGTTATCTAGATCGACGTAGTGATCTGTTACCATGAGAAATTTGGTTAATGATAATTGTCCTTCCCCGAGAATTCTTAAAGATGTCGCTAGGGATTCTTTCCAATAACGTTCTTTAACAACAGCAGCTGTTAACGCATGAAATCCTGCTTCGCCATAGCTCTTTAGTTGACGTACTCCTGGCATGACCATAGGGAATAGGGGCGAAAGGTATTCTTGAAGCTTATTCCCCAAGTAGAAATCTTCTTGATAGGGTTTACCTACAATCGTGGCAGGATAAATAGCGTCTTTTCGATGATAGATTTTTCTACATTTAAAAATCGGGAAGTCATGCTGAAGGCTATAGTAACCAAAATGATCCCCGAAAGGTCCTTCGGGTTTCCGTAGATTACAAATTCCCTCCCCAGAAAGGATAAATTCAGAATCATAGATTAGAGGATGTGGCGTATCAGGGTCGTTTTTATAACGTAATTTTGATCCTTGTAAAAATGTACAAAAGAGGAGTTCTGAAATATTTTCGGGTAGGGGAGCTATTGCGGAGAGTATCAAGAAAGGATTTCCTGATAAAAACACAGTAACCGGAAGATTTTGATTATTCAATTCCGCCTCATAGAAATGCATTCCACCTCCTTTTTGGATTTGGAAATGCAAACCTAAGGTATCGCTATCAAATCTTTGCATGCGATACATCCCTAAGTTAGGAATTCTAGAACTAGGAGATTCTGTGTAGACCAAAGGAAGTGTAAGAAAAGCACCGCCATCTTCTGGCCAGCTTGTCAGCATAGGCAGTTGATGTAGATCTACAGAAGCCATTTTTTTATAGGGAAACTTTGAGAAGTGAACTTTACGTAATCCTAAAGATAATCCTCTAAACAGCAAATTACGATTTTTCCATAACTGAGATATTTTAGGAGGAGAGGATAATAAACGAATGGCTTGAGATATTAAATCTTTGGGGACTCTAGAAAATATTTGATCCACACGATTATGCGTGCCAAATAAATTCGTTAAGACGGGAAAGGGAGAACCTTGAACATTATGAAATAAAAGGGCGGGGCCTTGATTTTCAATAACCCTGCGATGAATCTCAGGAAGCTCCAAATAAGGATCTACAGGAGCAAAAACATCAATAAGGTCATTTTGGGATCGCAAAAGGGAAACAAGACGTCTTAAGGAAGACATGGCTATTCCCCTTTGTTATAAAAATTACAAGCCTTTGCTTTTAGCTCTTGCTATTACTTTCTCTAGGCCAAGCTTGTCGATGAGCCGTAGGGCGGAAGCAGAAATTTTAAGTTTAAGAAACTTATTTTCTTCTGTAGACCAAAGTCTCTTGGTAACCATATTAGGGAAGAAACGACGTGGGGTTTTCCCTGTAACCTTTAAACCAATTCCTTTTTTCTTTTTTGCAATACCTCGGATGGTGTAGCTATTGCCACGGCGAGGTCTTTTTCCAGTAAGTGGACACTTTCTTGACATGATTTCCCTACATTAACTTCGTCGTTATCGCAAGAATAAGACATATATAATTGAAAAGAACCTATGTTAGACATTTTCTGATATATCTGAAAGATTTTTTCTTCAAAAAATTTTAATTATAGCTATTTAAAAAGAAATTTTTTCTTGATTTTACTTAGAATAGTAAGATCTAGATCTTAAAGATGGGAGAAAATATCTGCTATATTTGCGTTGAATGTATCGTGAGATAGAATTTCTTCTACAGAGGGTTTTACTCTATATACCCAATTATTTTTCGATAAGGTCCCCGGCATATTTATGCGTTCATATTTTAGATTATTGGATACTAAATCAGGACAAAGAGCGAGGTAGTCGTTAATTAAATTAATATGAAAAATAGATGATGTTTTGTGCGATAATCTAAGAATGTGTTTTTGATCTTCTTCCGATAAAACTGGAGTGAAAAACATTCCTAGAAATTTGGCAAATTTTTGAGCTTCTTTTGGAGAATGACGCCACCAAAGAGCAAGTGTATCGGAGTCATGTGTAGATAAGGATGTTACTGAAAGAGGAGAGTAGCTCTCTAAGGGAATAAAATTCCCATCTCCCTCCCAGTTACGCTCCCATCGAGGAATTCTTGTTCCACATATCCCTAATTTTAATAATGTTTGTTTTACATCTGGGGGAATACTTCCTAGGTCTTCTCCTATCGGAAGCATTCGAGATGCGCGTAGAATCTGTGTAAGTATCTGAGTTCCCTGGCTGATGTATTCTTCAGGATCTTCTGGTTGGAATTTTCCATTTCCAGAAGTATCCCATACCCATAGGCGAAAGAACCCTACGATATGATCTAGTCTATATAGGGAATAAAAATTTTCTGCATAACGAAGACGAGCCTTCCACCACGTATAATTATCCTGGGCAAGATTACGCATATTATAGATAGGAAGGTGCCAGTTCTGTCCCTCAGCATTGTAAATATCTGGAGGGGCTCCGGCAGATCCTGAAGAGGAAAAAAACTGTCTATAATACCAAACATCACAACTATCCTTACTAATAAGGATGGGAAGATCTCCCTTAAGGAAAATTTGATTATCATCTGCGAAAGCCTTTACCCGAGACATTTGTTGAAAGCAGAGATATTGTAGATAAGCAAAGAAGTCGCATTCATTTTGGAATTCTTTTTCAAATTTTGTGAAGTTTTTAATGTCTGTGTATACTTTAGGCCAATTATTTATCGGTGCTCCCTTTAGGTGATGCTTAATAGCGCGAAATACCGTATAGGGACGTAACCAATATTTTTCCTTTTCACAAAAAATTTGAAAATCTTCGTCTTTTAATGCCCCAATTTTGACTACGTACTGATAATAGTCATGGAGAAATTCCCATTTAGCAGCTTTGACTTGTGGATAATGTACATAGGGAAGTTTAGAAAGCTGCTGCATAGTTCTTAGCTTAGCATTGGCATAGGAAACTGATTGAGCGTGGGGAAGACTTGCTAAGGACAGATAAAGAGGATTAAGTGCTACTGAAGATATACTATTGTATGGACTGCTATCTTCACCGCTATCGTTAATCGGAAGAATTTGTATGATTTGGAATCCGTGTTTTCGACACCAAGAGATCATAGGAATAAGATCTAGAAACTCTCCGATACCACAGCTATTTTGTGTGTGTAGGGAGAATAAAGGAACGCAGATTCCTTGTTTAGGCATTGTTCCTAGAGTTTTCCAACTTTGCTTAGCTGGGGAATTTTGGATATAGCGTAGAGCTTTAGAAAATGGAGTCATAAATCATACGAACTTAAAACGTGCATGTTTAGACAAATTTGCCGTTATCAGTAGTTATAAATGATACATACCTAAGACATGTAAATCAGGAAGGTTACCAGTTTCTAATGCAGCGATCCAAATTTTTGCGTGCATGGAAAATAGAGTTAGATAGTGGAAAAGTTTATCTCCATTTAGATAATTCATATTTAAAACATCAGATAGATAAAGCTGTTGAGAGATTTCTCCATAACCAAGGATTCCTTTGATATTTGATTGAGGAGAAGCATTTACAGAAAGAGCAGCTTTAAAAATCCGTTCGCGGAATACGTTTTCAGGAAGCATTCCAAGAATTGTGCCTACAGCGATATCACCAGAATTTCCATCTTCTTCAAGTTGTACTGGAACTTGAGTATCGCTAAAACGAATCAAACACGCTTGGTTTTTATCAGGGACTAATGAGGTATTTAGCTTTGTTCCCAAAGATTCCAGAAGTTGTTCGAATTGATTTTGCATGATAATCCGTAAAAATTAAGACCAAGGATAGGGTTTGGGGAAGTCTGTAGCTTTTGGGTAATCTTCGTTGTTAATATTCACAGTATCTAACGCATTAGCCATCATCGTGCCTAATTGCTGACGTTTTTCTGCTGAAGCAAATAATCTTGGTGAGGTTCCTCTTAAGGCAACGAAAAATAGATTTAGCATCCCCGTAATAGCTTCAGTATCCTCACCAACGAGATCACGAACCCCACGTTCCATTTTCGAGGCTGTAGGGAATTTATCATTAATTAACTTAAAGAAAGTGTCTGCTACTTTATCAAATTTAAGATCAGGAATTGATACACCGTCAGCTTTTAAAGATGCAGTAAGCGTAGGTAGTTTTGTCTGAAAGAAATCGTAGCCAGTAAGCACAGCTTGAAGATTACGGGTCTCTGACATCATTACCTGTAATTTTGGAGGTGGAACTGAAGATCCTTCAGATTTTAAATCTGCAGCCATACCTTTAAGAATGAAAGAAGAAACAGTACCCATTTCTTCGAAGCTGTAACGTGATTGAAGGGTAGTTAATAACTGCTCACAAGAATGAAAATCAGAAGTTACCTGAAGATAAAGAGCTCGTAATCCTGGAGCAGAAGTATTTAATAAAGACGCATATTCTTGAGAGGCGAATAAAATATTTTTACCACCGACAACAGCTTGTCGATTCTGTTGCATGTGGTTTTGTTGCGCTTTAATTAAGGTGTCTTTTAAAGCACCTTTAGAAGCAGGCGTTGTTTGGACTAGGTAATCTAGAGCAACACTTTGAAGTGCGGGATCAGAAAATTTAGATTTAACAAGATCTAAAATATCTTCTTCGGAAGAATCATCGTGTAGAGAATCTCGAATACTACGTAAATCTTGACCTGAAATCTCTGCATTATTCTCGGTATACTTGTCAGCAAGATCTGCGTCAGATTTATCTCCGGTACCTTCGGATTTCTTCTCTGTTTGAGCAGCACCTTTTCTTCTAGACTCTAGAGTTTGGAATTTTTCTTCTTTCTTTTTAGTGCGTGTCGCTGCTTGAGGATTTGATAAATCCTGAGAATCCTTAATCATACTGATATCGGATTGCTCTTGGCTAGCTACAACTTCTTGGGCATCAGCCTTTGCTGCTGCAGCTTGCACTTGCGCAACGTCAACAGCTTGTGAACCGCCTAAGCCACCAGCTCCTCCGGATGCAGCCATATATCCTCTTTAAGAATCGACAGATACTTACTAGAAAATCTGAATTCTTCCTAATGGCTGGATACGAATCTCTGGGAGAATCTCTTGATAAGAAATCACAGCGATATCAGGGAATTCTGTTTCTATTAATTTCCTTACATATCGTCTTACGTCAATTGCTGTCAACAGCACAGGGGGCTGACCTCCAGGAGGTGTTGGCGTAATCGTATTTCTCATAGATTTTAAGATCAGGTTTACGGAATCAGGATCTAAAGCAAGATAAGATCCTGCAGAGGTTTGCTTAATCGCTCCGCGGATCATTTCTTCAATTTCTGGATCTAATAAATAAACAGAAATTGCAGATTGGCCCTGAGAAAATTTAAAGCTAATATAGAGTTTAAGAGAAGAACGTACGTATTCAGTAAGCAATACGGTATCTTTTTCTGTTTGTGCCCACTCACTCAATGATTCTAAAATTGTACGCAAATCCTTAATAGAGATTTGCTCTTGGACTAAGCGTTTGAAGATTTCAGTAAGCTTTTGTAGAGGAATAAGCCTAGTAACTTCCTTAACAAGATCGGGGAACGAACGTTCCATAAATTCAATCATAGAACGGACTTCTTGAATTCCCAAGAACTCTTGAGAACTTCTATGGAAGAAGTACGAGAGATGGAGGATAATCACCTCTAAAGGCGTCCAGTATTTAATAGCTGCTTTTTCTAAAATAGCTTTAGCATCTTCACTAACCCAAGCAGAGGGTAAGCCAGCAGCATTTTTATAAGTTAAGAAAGGAAGATTGTATCTTTTAAGATTCTCTTCTACTTCATTAGTTAACACGTGATTTGGGGGAACCTTCCCGCGAACATAGGGAACTTCATTAAGAAGGATCATATAGTCATGTCCTTCTAGAGAAGGAGAATCAGTACGTACGTGAATTCCCGGATAACGAATACCAATATCTTGATACAAAGCTTGACGCATTTTAGGAATCATATCGTCAATAAAGCTTTGACCTGATTTTGTCCTATGTTGAATTAACTTAGATAGATCTTTACCCAACTCTAAAATCACAGGTAAAGTTAGTGCATAATCGTCTGGATTATCACCAGCTGTTGCTGCTCCGTCAGCAGCAGCTCCCACTGTTGTCGATGCTCCCGAAGCTCCTTTTTTAGCGGTGCTGTTTTTCTTCGCTAGAAGAATAACGCCTAGAAGACCGAAGATAAAAGATAGAATGGAGAACGACCAAAGAGGGAATCCTTTAAAGAATCCCACACCTAAAGTTGCTGCAGAAGCTAGAAGCAATGCCCTAGGTTCCTTAACTAACTGAGAAGAAATCTCTTTACCAAGGTTCGTGTTTTTATCACTAGAAACACGAGTGGTCACAATACCAGCAGTTAAGGAGATAAGTAGTGAAGGAATCTGAGAGACTAAACCGTCACCGATAGATAAAAGAGTATAGACGTGTGCAGCTTGAGCAAGATCCATTCCGTGCATAGCCACGCCAATAGTCAAACCGCCAACGATGTTAATCAAGGAGATAACGATACCCGCGATAACGTCTCCTTTAATGAACTTCATAGCACCATCCATGGCTCCATAAAGTTCACTTTCCTTCTGAATCATTCCTCGTTTATCACGAGCTTGTTGTGCATCAATCATGCCTGCTCGCAAATCGGCGTCAATAGCCATCTGCTTACCGGGCATAGCATCTAATCGGAATCTCGCAGCAACTTCGGCAACACGCTCAGCACCTTTAGTAACGACGATAAACTGAATGATCGTAATGATTAAGAAGATAATAAATCCAACAACGTAGTTCCCTCCAACGACGAAATCTCCGAAAGCTTGAATGACGTGACCCGCATAAGCTTTAAGGAGAATCTGTCTTGATGAAGAAATATTAATTCCTAAACGAAACATCGTTGTAATCAAGAGTAGAGAAGGAAAAACCGATAACTGCAATGCACTAGGAATATATAAAGCCACCATCAATAAGAAGACAGAAACTGCTAAGTTGATAGTGATCATCAAGTCGACGATAGTCGGAGGTAGGGGCAAGATGATCATTAAAACGACGCCAATCATCCATAGAGCAAGGATGAGGTCACTCGATTTATTGATCATGTTTAGGGCTGCTTCTCCCCCAAAGGTTCTACTAACAAAATTGAGTAGCTTGTTCATTATAGATTATCGGGTTGGTTAATATTTTTATTGTTAGGATTTTGTGCATTAAGGGAAGTGATGTAGAGAAGGATTTCTCCAATAGCTTCATACGTCGACTCTGGAATAAACTTCAACTCTTTTCCTTCATCCCAAAGCTGATGCGCCAAAGGCACATTCCTCATAATAGGAATACCATATTTTTCAGCTTCTGTAATGATTCTTTTTGCACGCAAATTAATTCCCATAGCAATAATCCATGGAGCTTTATATTTTTCCGGCATATAACCGATAGCTACAGCTATATCCTTAGGATTAGAGACCACCGCACTCGCATGCTTAATTTGAGAAGAGGTATCTTCGTAAGCGATTTCTTGAGCAATCTGACGACGCCGGCCCTTAATCTCTGGATTACCTTCTGTATCCTTAAATTCCTGTTTAACCTCAAACTTTTCCATTTTTAGTTCTTTAGCAAAGTTCTTTCTTTGATACACTAAGTCAAGAACGGCAACGACTAAGAAAAAAATACCAATTGATGTGACTGCTTTATAAAGTATCTGTTTAAAGATCACAGCAATGACGATTGGAGAGACTCCTGCAGTTTCTATAATCAATGGCACACGGTTTTTCAGTGTAACGTACAGAATTAAGGCAGCGCCAAAAATCTTTAAAATAGACTTTAGCAACTCGATTAGAGTCTTTACTTTAAATTTTTGTTTTAAGTTCTCAATAGGGTTGAACTTTTTTAAGTCGGGTTTGAAAACCTCTGTAGAAAAAGTTGGCCCTACAACAAGAAATCCAACAAGAATACCAACAAAACCTACAGCTCCGAGCAATGGGAGAGAAGTCGTTAGAATTAAAGTTAAGCAGCTATGCAAGTAGTATAACGTAACTCTAGGGTCATGATTTGTAGGAGCTTCTTTAAAAATAGAAACTAAAAAACTACCAAGATGTTTTGCAAAAAACGACGATAGATAAAATGTTGTGAACATCGAAACGATAAAGGTTACCGCGGAAGGAAAATCCTGAGATTTTGCTACCTGGCCTTTTTTCCTGGCGTCTCTAAGACGCTTCGGGGTCGCCTTTTCTGTTTTTTCACCCATCGCTTGGCCAAATTTAGATAAAGAGCATTAAATAGGAATAATCTGCAAATTACCTTATAAGCGTGTTTTTCACAAGAGAGAAGCCTAGGAGATTGAATCTTAACTGTTATACTCTTCTCTTGCCTTAATAAAAGTTTTTTTAGACTTTTCTTAGAAAGATCTAATAATAAGTTGTTAAGAAAATATTGGTCAGGAAACATTTAATCCTTTATTGTCTTTAGTGATCACACTAAAGGTGCTAGGTTCAAAATACTAAAGAGCCTAGTGCAAACTCCCACAGGCGTAGGATCAACGGTCCTAATGTTTGTGGGAATTCTTGCCTACTGAAAGGTGAACGTTAAGAATATCTACAAAAGATGACATATGGGGCATACAGAGTGTGGGATCGTAGGACTTCCTAATGTAGGTAAGTCAGGACTATTTAATGCCCTTACTGGAGCACAAGTAGCTTCTTGTAACTATCCCTTTTGTACAATTGATCCAAATATTGGTATTGTTCCGGTTATTGATAACCGTTTAGATATTTTGGCTAAGATGAGCCAAAGTCAGAAAATTATTTATGCCGATATGAAATTTGTTGATATCGCAGGTTTAGTAAAAGGAGCCGCAGACGGCGCAGGATTAGGAAATAGATTCCTTTCTCATATTCGTGAGACTCATGCTATAGCTCATGTTGTTCGTTGTTTTGATAATGATGACGTTACCCACGTCTCCGGAAAAATAGACCCCAGTGACGATATTTCAGTAATAAATTTAGAGTTGATTTTCTCTGATTTCTCTTCAGCGACAAGTATTCATAGTAAGTTAGAAAAGCAAGCTAAGGGTAAAAAAGATCTTGGGATTGTTTTACCTTTATTAGATAGGGTAATTAAACATTTAGAAAGCGGTCAGCCTGTACGTACTTTGGATTTATCTCATGAAGAGGAAATACAGTTAAAGCCTTATCCATTTTTAACAGCCAAGCCTATGCTATATATAGCCAATATAGGAGAGGACTCTATAGCAACTATGCATAACGATTATGTTGCTATCGTTCAAGAGATCGCTAAGAAGGAAAATGCTCAAGTGGTTCCTATTTGCGTTCAATTAGAGGAAGAGGTGATCTCTCTTCCTGTAGAAGAGCGTCAGGATTTTTTAAATAGTTTAGGTCTTAAAGAATCAGGATTGAATCGACTAGTACGCGCTTCCTACCAAACGCTCGGATTGATTTCGTACTTTACAACTGGACCACAAGAAACTCGAGCTTGGACTATTCCTATAGGATCTACGGCTGCCGAAGCTGCAGGGCAAATCCATACGGATATCCAAAAAGGATTCATTCGTGCAGAAGTTGTTACTCTTGAAGATATGATAACTTATGACGGTCGTGCGGGAGTTCGTGAAGCTGGTAAATTGCGAGCAGAAGGTAGAGACTACATCGTTCAAGACGGCGACATTATGCTTTTCTTACACAATTAGTAGTAAAAAATACTTTCGCATCAGCAATGTCTTTGTGAATAGCTTTCGACAAGTCTTCTTTAGAAGGGAATTTCCTTTCTTTGCGAAGGAACTTCTTAGGGATTACAGAGACTATCTCACCATATAAGTTCCCAGAAAAATTAAATAGATGAGCTTCTAAGCATAGGGAATCTCTACCTACTGTAGGAGCTTCTCCAAGATTCATAATTCCTTGATATGACGTAGTTCGGTGTTCTATTTCACATGCATATACTCCGTAAGGAAGCAAGCACTGCTCTTGAGGAAGATTAATAGTAGCGACGCCTAATTTTGTCCCCAAACCATAACCTGTTTCAATTTTTCCTGTATATCTATAGGAATGTCCTAAATGACGGTTCGCGTTATCTAGATCGCCCTGTATTAAGAATTGGCGAATTTTTTTACTGGAGACTATCTCATTATCAATCTTATATGGAGGTATCTCGATAATTTCCATCTCTAAGGATTTTGTTAGCGGCTGTAATGTTGTAGCATTTCCTTGCCCACCCTTACCTAATCTAGAATCATATCCTAATACTAAACGTTTACACCCTAAAGTTTGATGTAGGGAAAGTATGAAACTTTCAGCAGATTGATTAGCAAAATTCTTAGTGAAAGGGAGAATACATAAATAATCTATAGAGAAATCTTGTAGAAGAAGGAACCTTTCTTTTGTACTTGTAATTAGCTTAGGAGTGGGTGATTGTAAAATCGCCTGAGGGTGTAAATCAAAGGTAATTATCCCTGATGTTCCTGGGAAAGAAGATAGGGCAGTGAGTAGCTGTTTATGACCTAAATGGCAACCATCAAAAAAACCTATAGTTATAGAATCCACAGAAGAAGGGATCGATGTTAAACTATAGAATGTTTCCATTAAAGTCTCTTAGGTAAGGAGATATATCAAACTCAGGACAGTCTAAAAGACAACCGTCAATACATTGATCTATAGAAAAACTTCCACTACGTAAACGTCGGAGTTCTTCCAAATAAGCTCCACAGCCTAACATGTTTCCTAGTTCATGAGCAATACTACGAATATAAGTTCCTTTACTACACTGCACGGAAAAATGTAATAGGGGATATTCGTATTTTGTAATTTGTAAACTTACCTGAACTGTAGATTGACGACGCTCTATTGATAACCCTTGCCGCGCATATTCATAGAGTTTTTTCCCATTGATCTTTTTTGCAGAAAACATAGGAGGGATTTGTTGGATTTCTCCTTGGAAATATTGCGCAGCTTCCATTATTTGTTCGTAGGTTGGCACTTTTTTTGATCTACCAACAATTTTACCATCACAATCATAAGAATCCGTAGTTGTCCCTAGATGGGCAACTGCAGCATATTCTTTATCTTCAAATAACAAAACGTCAGAAAGTCGTGTAAATTTACGACCTATTAACATGACCATCACGCCTGTAGCAAAAGGATCGAGAGTACCTGCATGACCAATTTTTTTAACTCCAATTGATTTCGTTAAAGTACGAATGAGACTAAATGAGGTTCTTCCCTGAGGCTTATCTACTAAAAGAATACCTTCTTTAAGTTCTGTAGCAAGTTCCATAATGATGTCGTCAATGTTAGATCTTTCTAGGCAGATAATATTAATTCTTATCTTGTTCTCGTATTTTCCAGAGCAAGTTTTCTATATGATCTTGTGGAGAAAAAATATCTTCGAGATAAAAGTGTATCTCAGGAAAATACTTGAGTACAACGCCTTTAGAAGCCTTGTAAGCAATGTATCCTGCCGATGCTTTTAACGCTTCTAAAGTTTCTGTTGATGTATTCTCGTGAGGCATAATTGAAACATAGACACGAGCTGCGTGTAAGTCCTTAGATAAACACACCCTAGTAACCGTAATCCAACGATTCGAAATTTTCGGGTGCTTTACATCTTTTAAGATTACATTGGCAATCGCTTCACGAAGTAATGAATTAACCTTTTTTATGCGTCTATTTTCAGTCATAATATTTTAAAGCTTTTGTGGATGATAGATTACTTCGTAACATTGTAGAATATCACCTACCTGAGCATGTTGATATCCTTCTAATAAAATACCACATTCAAGCCCCTTCTTAACCTCTCTAACGTCTTCTTTAATTCGTTTTAGAGAGGATAAGTTGCCTTTCCAGATAACTTCATTATCACGTACAACACGAACTTTTTGATTTCTGGTCATTATACCTTCGGAGACCAAGCAACCGTAAATTGTACCTAATTGTGAAGACTTAAAGGTTTCTTTGATTTCGGCAGAACCTAGATTTTTCTCTTCAGCAATAGGATCGAGTAATGCTGTCATCATTTCTTTAACAGCATCTACAGCATGGTAGATAATGTTAAATAGTTGAACCTTCACCCCTAAGTTCTTGATTAGAGATTCGGCATGACTTTCTATTCCGGTATGGAAACCAATAATAACGGCTTTAGATGCTGCGGCCAAGCGGATATCTGATTCGGAAATCTCTCCAACGCTATTAGAAAGAATTTCTGCGCTCACCTTATCCGATACAATCTTTAAGATAGAGTTGGCTAAAGCTTCGATAGATCCTTGAACATCGGCTTTGATAATAAGCTTCAAGATTTTTTTGTTCTGCAGCATAGCATCAAAGTTAGGACGTTTTTTCTGCAGAGCAAATTTCTGTTGGCCAGCAAGTCTAGCTCCAATAATTTCTTTAGCTGTTTTTTCGCTCTTAACAACTACGAAAGGATCACCAGCTTTTGGCATGCTAGATAATCCAGTGATTAAAGCAGGGACAGAAGGACTGGCCGAAGTCATTAACTGATTATGTTCGTTATGCATTGTTTTAACTTTGCCGTAGCAATCGTTAAAGACTAATGCTTCACCAAGATGAAGAGTTCCGTTTTGTACTAAAATAGTCGCAACCGCACCTAAGCCCTTGTGTAGTTCAGATTCAATAACAATTCCGCGAGCACGAGCAGATGGGTTAGCTTTTAGTTCTAAAACTTCTGCTTGTAAAGCAAGCATTTCTAAAAGTTCAGATAAACCTTCTCCAGTTTTTGCAGAGGTATTGATTGTTACAGTTGTACCACCCCAAGCTTCTGGTAATAGCTCGATTTCAGAAAGCTGTCTGTAAATAGTTTCAGCATTAAAATTGGGTTTGTCGCACTTATTAATAGCTACGACAATCGTAATATTTGCGGCTCGAGCATGTTTGACAGCTTCTAATGTTTGCTCTTTGATGCCTTCATCACCAGCAACTACGAGAACAACAATATCACAAACTTCTGCTCCGCGAGCCCTCATAGCAGAAAAAGCTTCGTGGCCAGGAGTATCCAGGATAGTAAGATTACCAACGGCTGTTGAGCAGCAGAAGGCTCCCATGTGCTGAGTAATGGCTCCAGCTTCTACAGCTGCTACATTAGTTTTTCTTAATGAGTCGATTAAAGTGGTTTTCCCGTGATCGACGTGACCCATAAAAGCAACAATAGGTGGACGAATAATCAGCTTGCTTGGATCTGTTTCTTGGATTTCTTCTTTAACAGTATTACTTTCAATACAGAGTTTATCTTGTTCTGACGAATCGATATCGATTGTACAGCCAAACTCTAAACCAATAAATTGTACTGTTGTTTCATTATCCAGAATATCGTTTACAACATAAGTCATACCGTGGATGAACATCTTCTGAATAAGCTCAGAAGCCTTAAGCTTCATCTCTGCTGCAAGATCTTTGATCGTGATAGGAAGAGGTACTTTAATATGTGTAGGGCGTTGTATGGTGTGTTCGTCGTAGTGTTTTTTAGTTTTCTGAACACGTTTTTTTCTCCACTTATCATCGTCGCTACTATCATTCAGACCGTAACGATCTCTTCCAGTAAACGCTTTGGGATTGTCATCTTTTTTCGCACGATCCCTAAAATCAGATCCTGGTTTTTTGGACGTATCTCTACGATAAAATGGCTGAGATGTCCGATTATTCGGAGAATGCTGTTTATCGTTTGTAGTCTCAGAAGATTGCTGAGGCTTTGCCTGAGGTGTTCCTGTTCGTTCTTTTGGAGCAGGTTTATCCTCTTTTTTAGGAGCTTTAAACGTTTTGGCTAATAAATGATTAATATGCTTCCCAGTAGGTCCAAAATTGGACTTTATAGAAACAACACTTCTAGGAGGCTCTTTTTTAACTACAACTTCTGGCTCTTTTTTCGGAGCAGGGGGTTCCTTAGCAATTGTTTCAGATTCTTCAATTACAGGAGGAGGAGTTGACTCTGAGATTTCTTGCTCTGTATCCACTAAAGAATCCGATTCTTCTGTTGCAGAGTCGGACAACACAACGGTGTCAGAATCCTCTGAAACTGAGGAAGAGGTATTCAAATCTTCAGATACAAATGATGAACGATTTTTAGCTCGAATTCTACGTGGAGAAATTTCAGTGGAGACAGGTTCAGTCATCGTAGGCACACTAGGATCTACAACACTCTTTTTCTTCACGACTTTTTCTTTTACAACTTTTTCAGGAACCTTAGTTGAAGGCTTTTCTGAAGAGCTTTTCGTGTCTGAAGATCCTGCCTGAGCTAATTTTTGCTTTAACTTATCTAATCCAGCAGCTTTCGTTAATTGAGCGTTTTTAATCTTCAATTTTAGGTTTTTCGTCAACTTTGCCTTCTCCATATTTGCTGACTTGCTCAAGGATCTTATAAGCAAGTTCTAAACTGATTCCAGGAACAGAAGCAAGATCATTAGCACTGGCTAATAATACCTTTCTGATCGTGTCGTATCCTGCGTGTACAAGATTCTGGACAACCAACTTACTAATACCTTCCATATCTAGCGGCTCATCTAATTGAGGATTATCGAATTCCGCTAATTGTAGGCGTTGAATTTCTAATAGTTTATTGTATTCGCTCATACGTTGGACTTCGAGCTCGTAGTCTAAAATTTGACTAATCAATCGAGCGTTAATTCCTCGCTTACCGATTACTGTTGCATAATCAGTATCTTGAACGACTATAGCAATAACCTTGTCATCTTCTAAGATCGCAATCTTTTGAATTTCTATGGGGCAAAGCAAATTTTGTAATAATTCTGTGGTCACGGGAGAATAGTTTACAATATCTATTTTCTCGTCATTTAATTCTCGAATGATATTCTTCACTCGGGAACCTCTCATTCCAACAAAAGCTCCCACAGGATCTGTTTTGGGGTCAGATGAGCTTACAGCTAATTTAGTTCTATAGCCTGCTTCACGAGCAATTTTAACAATTTCTACAGAACCTTCTTCCAATTCTGGAACTTCTTGTAAGAAAAGTTGCTTAACAAATTCGGGATGGCTACGGCTAAGAATAACTTCAGCTCCACCATTTTCAGATTCCTGAACTTCGTATAGTAAAGCGTAAATCTTATCACCGACTTTGTGTTTTTCTGTTTTTGGATAACAACGGGCGGGTAGAAGCCCTTCAACTTTTCCTAAATCTATAACTAAATTTGACCCTTTGGCAAATCGCTTAACAACTCCAGAAAGGATTTCATTGACTCTATGGCGATATTCTTCATAGATAACATCTCTTTCAGCATGACGTAGTTTTTGACCGATAATCTGTCGGGCTGCGTGAGCAGCGATTCTTCCGAAATGCTCAGAAACAAAGGGGACGTCCATGTATTGCCCGATTTGGCATTCAGGATCGTATTCTCTAGCTTTGTCCAAAGGAATCTCTTTACTGGGATTTTCACATACTTCTACGATTTCTTTCTCGCAAAAGACTTCTATATCACCAGTTCGAGAATTAATATTTACAGAAACGTTAGCATCATCTCTTAGTGTTTTTTTTGCTGCAATTTTTAAGGCTGATTCAATCGCACCTATGATAACAGGACGTTGAATTCCTTTTTCCTTCTCCATGTAGTCAAAAATAGCTACAAGATCTTTATTCATTATACTCCTCTTATAAATAAGGAAACAGACAGAGTGCTAAACCAAGGCAAGCTTATGCTATAAAAAACATAAGCTCAACCTTTTAAGTAATATTATTTCCCTTTTTTCTTTTTGTCTGAACCAACTAAATCTTCTAGGTCCAAATTATTTAAATCTGTATCCATGTGATCATGTTGTTTATCAGCTAAGTATTCTTTCACTGAAAGAGATACTTTCTTGTGATCTGGGTCGAGTTTGATGACTTTTGCAGATACAGAATCGCCAATTGAGATAATATCTTCAATTTTTGAAAAAGGTTTTTCAGATAGTTCTGAAACGTGAATCAGACCTTCAATACCATTTTGCAGTTCTACAAATGCCCCAAATGCGGTGATTTTAGTTACTACGCCAGAAATATTGCTTCCTGTTGGGAACATTTCTTCAATTTCATTCCATGGATTGGAACTTAATTGTTTGACTCCGAGAGTAATTTTTTTACTTTCCTTGTCTACAGAAAGAATAACAGCTTCGACAGTGCTACCTTTTTTGAAGAGTTCAGAAGGATGAGATACTTTTTTTATCCAGCTCATATCAGAGATGTGAATTAGACCTTCGATACCTGGCTCCAATTCAACAAAAGCTCCATAATTCGTTAGATTTTTGATTTCTGCATGTACATGTAGACCGATAGGATATTTCTCTTCGATATTATCCCATGGATTATGTTCTGTTTGTTTTAAACCTAAGGAAATTTTGCCTTCGTCTTTTTGAATAGATAGAACGATAGCCTCAACTTCATCGCCTTTGTTTACTACTTCGCTAGGATCAACAACATTCTTTACCCAAGACATTTCAGAAACGTGGATTAGGCCTTCGATACCTTCTTCAATCTCAATAAAGGCGCCATAAGGGAGAAGTTTAACAATTTTACCAGTAACACGTTTTCCTGGAGGATATTTCTTCTCAATATCTTCCCATGGATTATGTTCTTTTTGCTTAAGACCTAGAGCAACGCGTCCTTTTTCTTTGTCAACGCTTAGAATAATAACTTCAAGCTCTTGATTGAGTTCTACCATTTCAGACGGATGACGGATACGTTTCCATGTCATATCTGTAATATGGAGGAGACCATCGATGCCATCTAGATCTAAGAACACACCGAAATCTGTAATATTTTTAACAACACCTCGGCGGCGTTCACCAATATTAATTTGTTCGATAAGTTCTGCTTTTTTAGAAATTCGTTCTGCTTCTAGGAGTTCTCTTCTTGAAACAACAACATTTCTTCTGTCAATGTTGATCTTAAGAATCTTAAATTCGCAGACTTTGCCTACATAATCATCTAAGTTCTTAATTTTCTTATTGTCGATTTGTGACCCAGGGAGAAAAGCTTCCATCCCAATATCAACAATAAGACCACCTTTGACTTTGCGTATAATTTGTCCTTTGACGATAGAGCCTTCTTCACAGTGAGCTAAAATATGTTCCCACTGTCGTTGGCGAGTAGCTTTTTCTCTAGATAAAACAACCTTTCCTTCTTCGTCTTCAGTTTGGTCTAAGTATACCTCTACTTCAGCACCGAGAACTAAACCTTCAGAAGAATCTATGAATTCTGACATCGGAATAACTCCCTCGGATTTTAATCCAACGTCAACGACTAC
Organism: Chlamydia sp. 04-14; assembly: GCF_036632095.1. Classification (NCBI taxonomy): domain Bacteria; kingdom Pseudomonadati; phylum Chlamydiota; class Chlamydiia; order Chlamydiales; family Chlamydiaceae; genus Chlamydia; species Chlamydia sp. 04-14. The sequence goes on along the minus strand of NZ_JAPYKW010000002.1, from coordinate 194,470 downwards.
GAAGTCCTTATTGATATCAACTACAGTACCTTTTAGGATGGCGCCAGGTTGTATCTCACTGGTGGTTTCCTCGTCGCTTGAAGTAATTCCGTGTGTTGAGCATAGAAGATCTTTGAATTCAACAACGTCTTCCGAGAGGCAATCTATAGTATCAAGAATTTTTTTGGATCCCCAAGTGTATTCGGATTGTTTTGGCATTTAATGTTATTCTCCTAAAAACTACAAAGTCAAAAAAGATAGTGTAAATATAAACCTTAAAAAAGGCAAGATCTCCCTTGCAGCAGTTTTTTATTCTAATTTGTTGCTTAAAAATTTTTTATTTGTTTTAGATTTTATTTCTAAATGATTCGGTAGGGTAAAAATAAATGACTCACGCTAAAGTAATTATTATTGGCTCTGGTCCCGCAGGTTATACTGCGGCGATTTATGCTTCAAGAGCACTTTTAAGTCCTATTTTATTCGAGGGATTTTTTTCCGGAATTGCTGGTGGTCAATTAATGACTACTACCGAGGTAGAAAACTTTCCGGGATTCCCTGAGGGCATATTAGGCCAAAAGTTAATGGATAATATGAAATCTCAATCTGGACGTTTTGGAACTCAAATTCTTCCAAAAGATGTCACTTTAGTCGATTTTGCCGCACGTCCTTTTGTGGTAATGTCCAATGAAGAAAAATATACCTGTGATACATGTATTATAGCAACGGGAGCTTCTGCAAAGCGTTTAGAAATTCCTGGAGCAGCAGATAATGAATTCTGGCAAAAAGGTGTTACAGCATGCGCTGTTTGTGATGGAGCTTCTCCTATTTTTAAAAATAAAGATTTATATGTAATAGGAGGCGGAGACTCTGCTTTAGAGGAAGCTATGTTTCTCACTCGTTATGGAAAACGTGTATATATTGTTCATAGAAGGGATACTTTAAGAGCTTCTAAAGTGATGATAAAAAAGGCAGAATCTAACGAAAAAATTACTTTTCTCTGGAATAGTGAAATAGTGAAAATTTCTGGAGATACTGTTGTTCGTTCAGTTGATATTTTAAATAATGTTTCTAATGAGATCTCTTCACATGATGCAGCAGGTGTATTTTTTGCTATTGGGCATAAACCAAATACAGATTTCCTAGCTGGCCAATTAGCTTTGGATGAGCACGGGTATATTATTACTGATAAAGGAACATCTAGAACTTCTATTCCAGGAGTATTTGCAGCAGGAGATGTGCAGGATAAACATTATAGACAAGCTATTACAGCTGCCGGAAGTGGTTGTATGGCTGCTTTAGAAGCTGAACGTTTTTTAGATTAGGGCTATAGCCATCGCTGTAGCATATTCACGGCTATGGCTAATAGATAGTAGCACTTTAGAGATTCCTAATTTTTTATATATCCTTGAGGGTAAACGGACCTCAGGTTGTTTTGAAGATTTAAGAATCTCTATATCTTTCCAAGAGACAACTTTCCCTATTCCTGTTCCTAAAGCTTTGGCTACGGCCTCTTTCCCGGCAAATCTTGCTGCAAAAGAGGGATAAGGATTAGTTAGTCTTAAACAATATTCTTGTTCCTCTTTAGTGAAAATTCTATTCAACATTCTTTGATTATGAGTTTTTATTGCTTTACGGATTCTAGAAATTTCAATGATATCTGTTCCTATATGTGCAGTTTGCATAATGAAAATCTATATTTAAATACTTTCTGAAAGTGTTTTGTGGGATTTAGCAAAATAGGTCAAAGCTGTTTTAATGAGAGCATAACCAATGGTAGAGCGAATGAGAAATAGAATGGCCTGGTTATCAATATATCTACGCAGCAATAGAGATATGGAAATCATGGCAGCCATGATTAAGAAGCGTTTGGAAATAAAAGATTTTTTTATGTAATTTTTTTTTGATATAGTTTTCGAGAGTAGTTGGAGGGATAGTTCATTTTGAGAAGACACGGATTTTAATAATAAATAACGGTACTTCAAAGATGCTATAATCCATGCTCCCATAGCTAGAGGAGCAAAAATTTTAAAGGAAAAATCCGGTTGATAGACAACCACGGAAGCTTTTAAAAGTAGTTTAACTCCTGCTGACAACCAAAGAATGCCTGGGAGACAAATAAGTAAATGATTTTTATTATTAGTCATATGTTTTTGTCTGTTGTAGTTTAGCCATTCTATATGGAAGTTATATTTTTTTCTATTTTGGATTGAATAATGCGAGTCTTCTTATCAGCAATATATTGGAATCATTCAAAATTTTTATGGAATTCAGATAATTTCCCTATTAGAGTCCCGTGGTACGGTCTGTGCTTTTCTTTAGGTATTTTACTTGCCTCTATACTTGGTATTTATCTCGCATTATCTTCTTATACTATAGAAGATAGAAAAAGATTTTCTAAAAATCAGCTTCGTGAGGCTTTGGAAAATTTCGCTCTCTACTCTCTTTTATTCATCATTCCAGGATCACGGATAGCTTATGTTTTGTTTTATGGCGGCGATTTTTACTTTAAACATCCCCAAGAGATTTTAAAAGTTTGGAATGGAGGATTAGCAAGTCATGGAGGTATGATAGGTCTAATTCTCTGGGCAATTATTTTTTCTTGGAGATGTAGGAAAAAAATTCCTATCCTGACCTTTTTATTTCTTTGCGATCTTTGTGCCTCTGTATTTGGATGCGCGGCCTTTATGATTCGTATTGGAAATTTCATGAATCAAGAGATCATAGGCAAGCCTACAAACCTGCCTTGGGGGATCATCTTTTCATCTCCTACACAAGGAAGTTTGGGGGTCTCTGTGCATCCCGTACAACTATATGAGGGTGTTAGTTACTTATTGCTTTCTACGGTCCTATTTTTCTTAAGTTATAAACGTTATTTTCGTTTAGGTTCTGGATGCGCAACATCTTTGGGATTAATAGGCATATCTTTGATTCGCTTTTTTGCTGAATTTTTTAAAAGCCATCAAGGTAAAGTTCTAGGCCCAAATAGTTTATTAACAATGGGACAGATTCTATCGTTACCCCTATTTATATTCGGTGTGGCTTTAGGTGTGGCTTGTTTTATTAAAAATAAAAAGGGCACATCTTCGACTTCATCTATAAAATAGAAAAAGTTCCATACGTAGTTAGGAATCTCTTATGGGAGATAAATAGATACTATGGTATTTTAGCTTTTTAGTTTAATTTTTCAGAGTTTATCAGATGAATAAACGTTCATTGTTGTTTGTTTCTTTAGTTGGCGTAGCTTTTGTAGGGTGTCAAATCTTTTTTGGTTATAATGATTTTCGTTCTTGCAAGGCTCTAACAGAGAAACAGAAAACAATTTCAGAACAAGTGCTTGATGCAACGAAGTCTATGGGATTAAGTGTTTCTCCTTGGACTACATCTCTTGAAGAAGAGGTAAATAAAAATCATTACGCTGTGCGTGTTGGGAATAAGTTGCTCCTTTTGAATCAAGGGGGATCAGCAGATTCAGTTTATTCTTCTGGTATTCGTTGGAATTTTATAGAGGAAACCACAGCTTGTGATAATATTCATGTTGCGTTGTATAGTGAAGCAAATGAGCCCACAGATCCTTTAAATACAGGAAAAGTATTTCTTCCCGTAACTAACGAAGCGCTTCCTGTTTTAGTTGTTGAGTTTCGTAATAATCAGGAACCCGTAGTGTTCTTGGGTCAATATAAGCAAGAACAAGGGAAGATTTATAATAAGGATAGTGTTGTTTATGGCACTTCTTTAGTTTTTTGGAGGTCCGGGAATGAGTATCTTCCTTTAGGTATTTATAACTCCAAAGAAGAAAGATTAGAATCCTTAGACCTCCCAATTACCAAAGCCGCTATTTTTAATGATTCTCAATCAGGAAGTATCGATGTAAATTCCGGACAATATTTTGTTCTTTCTAATGAGTATATGCAGTTGGTTGTTTCTCAAGAGAGTGGTTCTGTAGAGGGAATCAACCTTCCATTTTCTTCTGAGGATAATAAGAGTATAGTTAATGAGATCGGTTTTGATAGAGATTTGAAAGCTCAGGTTCCTAGCGAAGCTTCTTTTCCTGGACTTCCTTCGATAGGAGCGAACAAAAAAGAAATTTCCGATACCATAGGAGGGTATTATCCTTTATTGCGCAGGGGAATTCTTTCTGATATTAAAAAACGAACTCCTTCTAGCTATCATGCTTTAAACATTGTTTCTGGAAGAGATCTTGTCAATTCCGTAGCTTCGGGATACCGCGTTTCTATTTTTAATAGTACTATGTTGGAATTGGAAAGTAATGACGGTTCTATTAAAAAAACTTATAATTTACCTCAAAATCAACCTTATGCTTTTGAAGTTGAGATTGGTATAAATCACGCTAGTGACGACATGTGGATAACTTCTGGAGTTCCCGAAGTTGAAATTATGTCCAACGCATTTACTCCGTCTATTAAGTATCATGTTATTAAAAAAAATAAGGGCCAGTTAGATAAGGTAAAATTGCCTAAGGCTAAGGATCCTTTAGCTTTGCGTAGTGGAGTATATCCTCAGTGGATTCTCAACTCTAATGGATACTTTGGTATCATCTTATCTCCACTTACAGATGTCCCTGCAGGATATGCTGCTTCCTATGTTCCTGGGAGTTCTGTTCCTACACGTTTATCTCTATTATCTCCTAAAAATCAAGCCTATCCTGCTTCTAAATATCCTGGATACGAAACTTTACTTCCTTTACCTAATCAGAAAGGGACACATCGTTTCCTTGTTTATGCAGGACCTCTAGCCGAGCCAACATTACGAGCTTTGGATCAGGCTTATACCAATTCCAAAGGTGAAAGTCCTCAGTATCTTGATTGTATAACTTTCCGAGGGTTATTTGCTTTTATTACTGAGCCTTTTGCAGCCTTGCTTTTCATTATTATGAAGTTTTTCAGAATGATCACGGGATCGTGGGGGATTTCTATCATTCTACTTACTGTATTCTTAAAATTACTTCTCTATCCATTGAATGCTTGGTCAATACGTTCTATGAGACGCATGCAAAAGTTGTCTCCTTATATTCAGGAAATCCAACAGAAATATAAGAAAGAGCCCAAGCGTGCTCAAATGGAAGTCATGGCTTTGTATAAGACTAATAAAGTGAATCCTATTACAGGCTGTTTGCCGTTATTGATTCAGTTGCCGTTTCTTATAGCTATGTTTGATTTATTGAAATCCTCATTCTTACTTCGAGGAGCATCTTTTATCCCTGGATGGATTGATAATTTAACAGCGCCAGACGTTTTGTTTTCTTGGACTACACCAATTTGGTTCCTTGGAAATGAGTTTCATCTCCTTCCTATTTTATTAGGGATTGTGATGTTCGCTCAGCAAAAGATCTCCGCTTTGAAGAAGAAAGGACCTGCTACGGATCAACAAAGACAACAGGAAACAATGGGAACAATGATGGCTCTCTTGTTTACCTTTATGTTCTATAATTTCCCTTCAGGTTTAAATATTTATTGGTTTTCTTCTATGCTTCTTGGATTGATCCAGCAGTGGGTTACTAATAAGATTTTAGATGGCAAACATCTTAAAAATGAAATTTCTGTTAATAAGAAAAGACAAAGGTAACAACTGAAAAAAAAGCTTTTTTATATTAAAGAAGATATATGAAAACTATTTAGATGAGATAGTTTTATGCGGGCGTGGGAAGACTTTCTTTTGCTACAAGAAAAAGAAATTGGTACAAGTACTGTAGACAAATGGTTAAGGTCGTTAAAAGTCCTGTGTTTTGACGCGTGTAATTTATACCTTGAAGCCAAAGATTCTTTTCAAGTGACTTGGTTTGAAGAGCATATACGCCATAAGGTTAAAACTAATTTAGTGAACAATAATGGAAAGTTGATCCGTGTTCACGTAACCTCTTTAGATAAAACCACGCCTTTTTATAAAGAAAAGCAAATCCAACAGGAAAAGACTGCTTACTTCACTATGCAGTATGGCAATGTAAATCCTGAAATGACTTTTTCTAATTTTCTTGTAACTCCTGAAAATGATTTACCGTTTCGTATTCTACAAGAGTTTACTAAGCCTGGAGAAGACGCTACAGGCTTTCCTTTTAATCCTATTTATCTTTTTGGACCCGAAGGTTCTGGCAAAACACATTTAATGCAGGCTGCGGTAAACGCTCTTCGAGAATCTGGAGGGAAAATTCTTTATGTAGCTTCCGATTTATTTACAGAACATTTAGTTTCAGCTATACGCTCTGGAGAGATGCAAAGATTCCGTTCTTTTTATCGTAATGTCGATGCCTTATTTATAGAAGATATAGAGGTATTTTCAGGTAAAGGAGCTACTCAAGAAGAGTTTTTCCATACTTTTAATTCCTTGCAGACTGAAGGTAAATTGATAGTCGTTTCCTCGGCATACGCACCCGGAGATTTAAAGGCTATTGAGGAGCGACTTATCAGTCGTTTCGAATGGGGTGTTGCCGTTCCTATTCATCCTTTAACAAAAGAAGGATTAAGAAGTTTTCTTATGCATCAAGCCCAACAGTTATCTATCCGTATAGAAGATACTGCTTTGGATTTCTTGATTCATTCTCTATCTTCAAATGTAAAAACATTAATAGACGCACTCACGTTGTTATCGAAACGTGTTGCCTATAAGAAATTAGGCCAGCAACTACTTTATGAGGATGATATACAATCTTTACTACACGATGTGCTGGAAGCTGCAGAGAGTGTGCGATTAACCCCCTCGGGAATTGTTCGCGCTGTTGCTAAATATTATGGTGTATCTCCCGAGAGTATTCTAGGGCGTTCGCAATCTCGAGAATACGTATTGCCTAGGCAGGTAGCTATGTATCTATGTCGCCAGAAACTATCTTTATCTTACGTACGTATAGGAGATGTATTTTCTAGAGATCATTCAACAGTAATTTCATCAATACGCACTATTTCTCAGAAGGTAGAAGAAGGAGGGCACGACATTAGTATTGCTACACAAGAACTAATGAAATCTCTTAATTCAGCGTATAAGAGTCTTGAATTCTTCCCTGAAGAAGAAATCTCTTGTTAGTATTGTTATTAATTTTCTCCACAGAATTTAGAAGTAATTTCTTTTTTATACTTAATAATTAAGCAAGTAACAGACACGACTATTAAGACTATTTGTATAATTAAGGCCGCGATAATTGTGGGCATTGAAAGGCACCCACTCGCTAACAATAAACAAGCTGATAAAGCAGTGATCACTCCTAAAATTACCCAAAGAGCTGTATGTTGAACCATTGGACATGTGGGGTATCTATCAACACAAGGTCTAGCTATACTTACAGTGCGTCCGGTTGTACGTCCGGAAATTTCAGAATCACGAGAATTAGCAGAGTCACGATGGTTAAGATCACTTAATGTGAAAACGTTTTTATTCGGGCGTCCCGCAAACGCTCCATACCCGTGGGCCTTAGTCATAATATTCTCACCAATAATAAAATCTTTAAAAGATTTAGCATATCTTTATTTTGATATCAATTTAAATAATCGATAATTCTTTGAATTTTAGTTTGTTAAAATAAAAAAACATTAATTTTTAGAAAGAATATAAGATATTTTCTTTCATTCTGTTGTTTCCCTTTTCTAAGTTCTTTCTTTTTTTTTAGATTTTTCTTATGGAAATACAAAAATCACTTCCTAACTACTCTTTGATTCGGACGACTTATGAGTTTTGATAAGAATTTGGTAAATATAGAAACAATGAAGCAGGCGATTTTAAATCGTCTATATTTCGGAGTGGTGCAATCTCCAGAATCTGCTTCAACCAGGGATATATTTACAGCAGTTTCAAAAACTGTAATGGAATGGTTAGCTAAAGGTTGGCTAAAGACTCAAAATAGTTATTACGAACAAGATGTTAAACGTGTCTATTATATTTCTATGGAATTTCTACTTGGTAGAAGTTTAAAGAGTAATCTTTTGAATTTAGGAATATTGGATCTCGTGCGAGACGCATTAGCGGAACTAAATTATGATTTCGATAGTTTAGTGCAAATGGAGTCAGATGCAGGATTAGGAAATGGTGGTTTAGGACGACTTGCAGCGTGTTATTTGGATTCCATGGCGACATTAGGGATTCCAGCTTATGGTTATGGAATTCGCTATGATTATGGAATTTTCGATCAGAAAATTGTAAATGGATATCAAGTAGAGGCTCCTGATGAGTGGTTGCGCTATGGAAGCCCTTGGGAAATATGTAGAGGAGAGTATCTTTATCCCATTCGTTTTTATGGTAGAGTGATTCACTATACAGATGCTAGGGGGAAAGAAGTCGCGGATCTTGTAGATACACAAGAAGTATTAGCTATGGCTTATGATGTACCTATTCCAGGATATGGTACAGATACCGTGAATACTTTACGTTTATGGCAAGCACAGTCCCCACATGGATTTGAATTCAACTATTTTAATCATGGAAACTATATTCGTGCTATAGAGGATATCGCATTAGTAGAAAATATCTCGAGAGTACTCTATCCGAATGATTCTATCTCCGAAGGTCAGGAACTGAGATTAAAGCAGGAATACTTTTTAGTATCTGCCACAATTCAAGATATCCTTCGTAGATATACAAAAATGCATATTTCTCTGGATAATCTTCCTGATAGGGTTTCTGTTCAATTAAATGATACCCATCCCGCTTTAGGAATAGCAGAAATGATGCACATCCTGATCGATAGGGAAGAGCTTCCCTGGGATAAAGCATGGGATATGACAACTCGTATATTTAATTATACGAATCATACGATATTGCCCGAAGCTTTAGAGCGTTGGTCTATAGATCTATTTTCACGATTATTGCCTAGGCATCTAGAGATTATCTATGAAATTAACTCTCGATGGTTGGAGAAAGTTTCTCAGAGATTTCCTGGGGATGATGATAAGCGACGAGCCTTATCTATCATTGAAGAGGGAAGTGATAAGCATGTGAATATGGCAAGCCTCGCTGTTGTAGGTTCTTCTAAGGTTAACGGCGTATCCGCTTTTCATTCGCAACTTATAAAAACAACCTTATTTAAAGATTTCGTGGAATTTTTCCCTGATAAATTCATTAACGTAACTAACGGAATTACTCCGAGACGTTGGTTAGCTCTATGCAATCCTCGTCTAAATACCTTACTAGATCAGACAATAGGGGACGCACATCTCATAGATCTTTCTCAAATTCATAAGGTGATACCTTTTGCTAATGACGCAAGTTTCAGAGAACAGTGGCATCAGATTAAGCTAAAAAATAAACAAGACTTTGCATTAAAACTTAAAAAAGAAATGGGAGAAAAAATAGATCCCGAATCTCTCTTTGATTTTCATGTAAAGCGTATTCATGAGTATAAACGTCAATTAATGAATATCCTTAGAGTCATTTATCTTTATAATGATCTTAAGGAAAACTCTGTCTCCAATATTGTTCCTACAACAGTAATTTTTGCTGGTAAAGCCGCGCCAGGATATGTTTTTGCTAAACTGATCATTAAACTGATCAATAGCGTTGCCGATTGTGTAAATAATGATCCTCAAGTTAATGAAGTTTTAAAGGTTCTCTTCCTTCCTAATTACCGTGTAACTATGTCCGAAATGATCATGCCCGCTTCTGATATATCAGAGCAGATCTCAACAGCAGGACTAGAAGCTTCTGGGACAGGAAATATGAAATTTGCTTTAAATGGTGCTCTAACAATAGGGACTATGGATGGAGCTAACATAGAAATGTCAGAATATATTGGTCGCGATAATATGTTCATTTTCGGTTTGTTAGAAGAAGAAATAGCAAAAATGCGTCGAGAGTATTATCCACAAGGAATATGCAACGATAATCCTAAGATCGCACATGTATTAAAATTACTAGATCAAGGATTTTTCAACACTTCAGATAAAGATCTTTTCAAACCCATAGTACATAGGTTGCTTCACGAGGGAGATCCGTTTTTTGTTTTGGCAGATTTGGAATCTTATATCCGCGTTCATCAATCCGCAGCTAATTTATTCAAGCAAACTGACGAATGGGTTAAGAAATCTATTTATAATGTCGGCGGGATGGGTTTTTTCTCCAGCGATAGAGCAATTGCTGACTATGCTAAAGATATATGGAATGTCCCTACGAATTATAAATCTTAAGTAAAAAGAGCTTCTATTTTAGATAGGAGTTCGACTTATGAAATGCTTTTTATTATCAAATAGCGATCAGCGTATCTTAATTTAATAGAAGTACTGAAGGCGCCTCTAAGATCTTCTGCAAGCGTTTCATAAACATCGCTGCAGGATAACCATCGATCACGCGATGATCTATCGATAATGTTAACATACATGTAGAACCGATCACAATTTCTCCATTCATTACTACTGGTTCTTCTTGAACACTACCTACAGCAAGAATAGCAGCTTGCGGAGGATTAATGATTGCTGTGAACTCGGTAATCCCGGTCATGCCTAAATTAGAAACGCAAAAGGACCCGCCTTTATACTCTTCTTCTTTTAAGGATTGAGATTTAGCTTTAGAAGCTAAACTCTTAATTTCTGCGGATATCATTCCAATATTCTTACGGTCAGCACAGCGTACAATTGGAGTAATTACACCATCAGGAATAGCTACAGCTATCGAAATATCAATAGTTTCAAAACGTACAATTTTATTATCCACGCTGTTGAATCCTGAATTTATCTCTGGAAATTCTTTTAAGGCTAAAGCACAACCACGAACGATACAATCATTAATAGAAAGCTTAATCCCTTGGATTTGTAGCTCTTTAAGCAGAGCTAATAGTGGCGAGGTATAAACTTTTTGCCGTACATAAAAATGGGGGATGAAAGTTTTTGCAGCTTGTAATCTTTGTGCAATAATTTCTCGAACGGGAGAGAGAGCTTCTTCATGATAAGCTCCTGGGTGAACTTCAGGAGCCTCAGGATAACCAAACCCTGCAATACCTTTAGGCGGAGCCTTTTCAAGGTCCTTTTCAACGATTCGTCCTCCAGGACCGCTACCTTTAATTCCAGAAATATCTAAATTCTTTTCTTTAGCCACGCGTTTAGCTAAAGGAGAAACTGGAGATTTTGAGGAATCTTGTTTTAAAGACAGGGGCTCAGCAAGAGGAGGCTCAGGTTTAAATCCAAGCGCCACCATTACAGAGGAACCTTGATGAGATATATCGGATACAGCTTCTTCTTCCTGCTGACTATTTTCTGTAGAAGGTTGTGAAATTGGAGATTTTGGAAGTAATTCCTCTAAATTAAAAGACTCATCTTTTTCAGAAGATATGACCGCAATAGGTTTACCGATTTGTACTTTCGTTCCTTCTTTAACAAGACATTCTCGAAACCAACCGTCTTCAGATGCTGTATGCTCTAAAACAGCCTTATCTGTTGATATTTCCACGAGAACATCACCAAATCCTATCTTATCGCCATTGCTTTTATGCCACTTTACGATTGTTCCAACTTCCATAGTCGGAGAGAGTTTAGGCATTTTTAATAGAGAAATCACAATTTTACCTCATGATTTTTTCGATAGTATCTAAAATACGATTTACATTTGGAAGGGTTGCCTGCTCTAGCGTCTTGTTATAGGGCATAGGAGTTTCTTTTTGGCATACTCTTAAAGGAGGACTATCCAGGTAATCAAAAAGGTGTTCTGTGATTTCAGTAATGATTTCCGCAGAGATTCCCGCAAAGTAGTGGCCCTCTTCTACAACTATACAATTTCCTGTTTTCTTTACTGAAGAAAATATTCCAGAGATATCTAGAGGTTTAATTGTACGCAGATCAATAATTTCTATAGAAAGACCATAGCGCTGTTTGGCTATATTTACAGCTTGTTTTACTACAGAAACCATACGGCCGTAGGTAATAATTGTCAGGTCTTTACCTTCTTCAATAATACGAGATTTCCCAATAGGAACTAAATATTCTTCAACAGGAACTTCACCTTTCAGATTGTATTCCAACTCATTTTCCAGGAAAAGAACGGGGTTATCATTTCTAATTGCGGATTTTAATAATCCTTTAGCATCGTAAGGATTTGAGGGGGAAATAACAATTAAACCTGGAATGTTAGCATATAGAGCTTCTACGCAATGCGAATGCTGACAGGATACTTGTGCTGCAGCTCCATTAGGTCCACGGAATACAATAGGAACTGAAAATTTGCCACCAGTCATATAATGCATTTTTGCAGCATGAGAAATAATCTGATCCGCGGCGACTAAAGAGAAATTCCAGCTCATAAATTCTATAATTGGACGCAGGCCTGTTAATGCGGCTCCTATACCGATACCTGTAAACGCTGCTTCGCTGATCGGTGTATCAATAACTCTTGATGATGACCATTTGTCTAGAAGCCCTTTTGTAACTTTATAGGCACCGTTATATTCCGCAACTTCCTCTCCTAGTATACATACGTTAGGATCCCTGGCCATTTCTTCATCAATAGCTTCTCTAATAGCTTCTCGGATTTCTAATGTAACGTACTTAGGCATAAACCCCTTCTTCTAATGTGGCAATCGCTGGTTCTGGATCTGATTTTGCTTCCGTGAAAGCTTGCAAGACTTCATTTTTACATTCTTGACGCAGCTCTTGAAATTTCTCTTCTGAAAGCACTCCCAGTTGGATTAACCAATTTTTAGCAAAAGTAATTGGATCTTTTTTTATAAGACATTGCATCTCTTCTTTGCTTCTATAGAGATTAGGATCAGAAATAGAGTGTCCTCTAAATCGCGAACATAAACACTCAATAAGAACAGGACGATGTGTCTTTTGCATATATTCATAAGCTTCCTTGAAGCCTAAAAGACAATTAAAAAGATCAAAACCATTTAAAGTAAATGAACGTATTCCGTAAGAAGATCCCTGAGATTCTCCTATGGGCTGCTTAGCAATAGCACGATTAAGAGCTGTCCCCATACCCCAACCATTATTTTCTATAACAAGCATAAGAGGGAGACTGTGTAGAGAAGCAAAATTCAATGTTTCATGAAATACTCCCTGAGCAACAGCACCGTCTCCGATGAATCCTAGAGAGATTTTATCTTCACCACGATATTTGATGGCAAATGCTGCTCCAGCAGCTAAAGGAATTTGCCCTCCTACAATACCAAATCCTCCGGGAAAATTTGGACCGCACATATGCATAGATCCGCCTCGACCTAGTGCACAACCTGTTTCTTTTCCTAATAATTCTGCTGCAAGTGAACGTAGGGGAATATTTAATAATACTGCTAAAGCATGACAACGATAGGATGAGAAAAACCATTGATCTAATCCCGTATTGGCTAATGCTGCAGTAGCAACAGCCTCTTGACCACTATAGGAGTGGTAAAAACCACCGACTAATCCTTCTAGATACGCTTCTTCACCACGAGCTTCAAATTCACGAATTAATAACATATTTTTCATGAATTCTAGACACCGGTCGGCACCGTATATATCGATAATATTTTTTATTACAGCCTCGTCTGATTTCTTAGAGGCGCTATTGTAATGAGAAGAGTCGGGCATACTTGATACGAGAGTTGCGTCAAGGATTAAGTTCACCCCATTATAAAGTCATGGATTTGAAAAGACAAGACCAAAAAAGTAATTAAGTTTTTTAAAAAAAAGAAAAATCTTTAATATCTTTCCATTTGTATATTTCCGACCAAGAAGTAAAGGACTGTGGACACATGGACGTTTTTAGCAGACTAAATCGTCAGAATCATTTTTATGTGGAACAGATAGATGGTGTCATGAGAGACCCGAATTCTCATGATGACAACAATAAGAAAGATAATGAATTAAAGAAAAAATTATTAACCATAACGAAGCGGGTTGTTAATTCAGCTCAAGAATTTCAGCGTGGAAGAGAGGATGCCAGCAATTATTTAAAAAAAACTCAATGGATGCCCTATAAAAATGAGGAATTGGAGGAAACGAAAGAGCTATTTTCTATGCTTACCTCAATAGATAGAAAATTAGCTCAATTATTTTTTTATGCACCTTCTTGTGGTGTAGACTGGGATGATTTCACTAAAACCGTGAACAAAATTGAAGAGAACTACGGTTTAGGGGGTATATTATTATCTTGCGGTTCTTTTGAAAATCAATGTAGATACATTCACGATTTCAATAAATCTCAGACGATACCGTTGCTTTTGGGGTGTTCTATATCTCATAGCTTACAGTTTTATTTGTCGTATAAGGATTTATCTTTGATGGATTGTAAAAATCTATATGACGTAGGAACCAGTATAGGAATACTACTCAAAGACTATGGAGTTGCTATTTCTTTAATTTTTAAAGAAATCGTCAGCATGGATTTGACTAATTATTCTGAATTGATCAGGGGATTAAAACACTCGGGGAGTATACAAGGAAAATTGCATCATTGTGATTTCTCTTCTACAACAACCACACCGAGTCCTATAGCTTTGCGTTATAGCTTAGCAAATACTATTCGCGGCCTAGCCATAGACGTAGATTTTTCCAGTGTGAAATTTATGGGATGTTCTATGCTTATGAATGTCGAGAACACGATTAAAGCAATAAATTGTGGAGTTGAATGTTTTACTTTTTCTAGTTTGAAGGAACTTGGAGAGGGTATAAAAGCCTTAACTCAGTTAATTTCTTCAGGAAAAATTAGTCCAGCAATCATCAATAAAAATGTAATCAAAGTACTAACTTTGAAAAGACGCTTTAAAATGATAAAAATATAATCTAACTAGGGATTATTTGTGCTTCTTCGGAGCTTGCTGATAATCCCTTAATCTTTTCTTCTAACATTCCTAAACGTTCTTCTAATTTAGGTAGACCACGGATTTTTGCAACTTGACGATGAATTTCTTGATAAGGGCGTGCCGGAGCTCCTCCATAGATTCCCGGAGAAGAAATAGATTTAGTAACTCCTGTTTGAGCCATCATAATTACGTGGTCCGTTATTGAAATATGACCTGTAATTCCTGTCTGCCCACCAATAATGACGTGATTGCCAATTTTTGTAGAACCTGCAATTCCTGCCTGGGCAACAATCATGCTATGTTTTCCGATCTCCACATGATGAGCTACCTGAACCTGATTATCGATTTTTGTACCCTCACGTATGATACTGTTTTTGAAACGACCTCTATCTACTGTAGTGTTCGCTCCTATTTCAACATCATCTTCGATAATTACCTTGCCAAGGTGCTTTAAATGCTTATGACGACCAAATGCATTAGTTATATAACCAAAACCGCACGATCCGATAATAGCTCCAGGTTGAATAATGACCCTTTTACCTATTTCAATGCGTTCACGGATAACTACCTTAGGATGAACAAGACAACTTTCCCCAAGAGTTGAATATGCTCCTATAACACTCCCTGCTCCAATGTGTGAAGAATCTCCAATATAAGCATGTTGGCATATAACAGCATAGGGTTCTATACAGACATCTTTGCCGATATATGCTGTAGGGTGAATAACAGCTGTAGGGTGAATTCCAGGGAATCCTGATTCAACAGGAGGAATGAATAGCTCTATACATTTTTGGAAAGCTATTGATGGGAACTCGGAGACTACAAGAAAATTCTTATTTAAATGCCCATACTTTTGTGCTTGAGCTTTTGATAGAATAATAGCTCCAGCTTCGGTAATTTTTATAAAACGAGAGTACTTCTCATTATCTAAAAAAGTAACGTGATGAGCTTGAGCTTCACTTATTTCTTCGACACCAGAAATAGGAGTTTCTGTATTTCCTTGAACTTCAACTTTTAATAAGTCCGCTAACTGTTGAAGAGTATAGACCTGTTCCTGAGGCATACAAAACTCCTTGGTTCTTGAGGTATCTTAATTATTTTTGAAAGATTCATCAAGAATTTTGATAATCTCATTAGTTTTATCGGCACTAGAAGCAATGGATAGGACTACTTCATCATTAAAAATAGCTAGTAAACCTTCCTGTATGCGTACTATTTCAGAAGCTTTTTTTACTTCTTGTATCAATTTCTGCACTCTTTTCATATTGCTTTGGTTCAACATTTGGTAATATTGAGACTGTAAAGCATTATATTCTGCAGAGAGGCTTTCAAACTTTTTCCTAAGCTCGTCAGCAGCTGAGGAAGAAAGGCTCTCCATGTAGTCTTCGTCTTGTAATTTATTATAAAGTGCTGTCAGTTCTTCTTCCATTTTCTCAGAATTCTTTGAGAACTGTTGCTTCATATTTTCAAGTTCTTCCGTTTCTTTTTTTCCAAAAGCAGATTCTTCTAAACAACGTTTTAAGCTAACGACACCTAAATTACCTTCAAGAGAGTCGTTGTCAGCAAAAACTTGTTGTGTACCTGCTAAAGTTAGTAAAGCTAGAAAAACAGAGCGTAATGATTTTTTCATATTAACCTTTATAAAGATCTAAGAGATGAAGAGCTTTAGATTAGCAAAAGCTCTCTCTGAAGACAACCAAAGATTTAGAGTTTCTTCTACTTTCTGCTTAGCTATATTTAGAAGACGCCTCCTAAAGCAAAGAAGAAACGTTGTGAAACATCGATCTTTTCACCTTCAAATACTTCTGTAGGACGGAATGGCCAACCAAAACCTAACATAACAGGCACGTTGTTCATTACGTCGAAGCGTAGACCAAATCCTGCACTACCACAAAGATCTTTTAATCGGATAGTGTATTCTTTAAGTCCAATAAATCCTGAGTCTAGGAAAACAAAAGCACTAACGTTAGGCTGATTGATCAAAGGATATTGGAACTCTTCAGTAAGTAGGAGAGAGGATAGACCCCCCTGAGGTTCTGTAGGAGAGAACTTAGGACCAATGATAAATGGCTTATATCCACGAACCGTAGTTTCTCCACCTAAGAAGAAACGTTCACTAATAGGAATACCATCTAGAGTTGTATCGCCAAACGGTTTAAGAAATTGGGCTTCTCCTTTAATTTTCAATACACCTTTTCTTGTCAATTTTCGGTATATCGAACTGTTTATGGAGAGCTTTGTAAAATGATATGTACCACCAAGACCAGAAACTTCAAAGTTTATACCACTGCGTATTCCTGTAGTGGGATTTCTAGGATTATTTACAGAATCGTAATTTAAATTTACACCAGCAGCGGATACGAAACCTTTATTGGCAGCGAGATCAGGTCCTGCCTGGTTTCTTTTCTTTTTATGTAGGCTAGTCTGAGTGCCTCGATAGTAGATTCCATATTTTAATTGTTGATTCAGTATGTATGTGGTGCTGACATTTCCACCATAAGTCTCAACAGAATAATCCTTAGACAGGGCCCTGTTGATAGATTTGTCAAGCTCAACACCTAGAATCCATGGCGTATTTAAAAAGTGGGGCTTAGTCCATTTAACAGTATAGTCAGTAACCTTGTCCCCAAAGTTAGCTTTTAGAAATAGATATTCGCCTCCACCTCTTAAGCATTTAAAGCCTTTAGAGAATAGATGTCTAATACCCAGAAGGTCAAAATTACTTTCAGATAATTCAACCCCTCCAAACAAATTGTCTAGGGAACTAAATCCTAGAAATAGTCCTAAGTTTCCTGTTGTTGTTTCTTTAACATCTATGAAGATATCACGATATTCTTCAGAATTATCCAACGGATCTAATTGAGAGCGTACCGTATAAACACTAACACTTTGGAAATAACCCGTGTTTCTTAAACGTTGTTCAGTATCTTCAAGTTTTAATCTATTGAAAGTATCTCCTGGAAATAGGCTGCTTTCATGTAGGATAACATCGTGTTTTGTATGAGTGTTTCCTGTAATTTTGATTAAACCAACTTTATAAGGAGATCCTTCACTTACTTGGTAAGTTACGTCATAAACAGAACGTGATGCATGAGGAGAAAAAGTTACATCAACGTTAGTATTGATGTATCCATATTTAGCATAGATATTCTTAATTTTCTGAGCACCGTCCCATATATTTTCGGGGCAGTAAATATCATTAGGACCTGCAGATAGTTGTTTTTCGACAAGTCGTTTAGGTAATAGGTTGAATCCTCCAATATGGACATGCCCTAAAGTATAAAGGGGGCCTTTATCTACATCCATGTAAAGTATGATATTTCCGCATTCATCAACTTCACGTTTTGGAGTAACCGTTGCGTCTGCGTAACCTAAATTATGTAAATAATTAGTAATTGCAAATGAATCTTGTTCAACAACATCTGGGTGGTATAGACCACTTCCTGTAAACCAACTAGTGGTTTTTGAATACTGCTTAGTAAGGATGAGTTCTTTGACATCAGCCTTTTCACATCTATTAAGACCGCAGATTTCTAATTTTTTAATTTTACCACAAGGGCCTTCTTGAATTCGAACAGTGATGTCAATGTAGCCACAATGTTCATTATGATCTAAGTCATAGCATAGATTAGACTCAAAATAGCCACGTTTGAGATAGTAAACTCTAAGTTCATCAAAATTTTTTAAGAACTTTTCTCTATCAAATACATCGTTTTCGTAAATTTGTAGAGTTTTAAGGATCTTATGATTAGGTACAGCCTCGTTTCCTGTAATGCAAATCTTCCGAATGCAAGGTTTGGCAACAAGAACTAAAGAGATGGTAGTCTTTCCATTGGAAAAATCAACTTTTGGCTCTACTCTATCATAGTCCTTAGAAAGGTTTCGTAAATCTTCGTCAAAGTCTGCTTGAGAAAACAAAGCACCACTTTTTGTCTTTAATTTTGGTAGTGGATGTTTGTTTAAAGAATTTTCACCTTCAGTTGTAATCGTAATAGATTCAACTAATGTATATCCTTCCTTAACTGTTTCTGTAGCCACTAGAGCCAATGGGGCTTGGATTAGCGCCAAAACAGTAAACCGCAGAATAACTTTATTTCGCATCATGAACATTCGAAAGAATTTCCCCTAGGACAGAAAAACTTGTTTATTGAAGTAAGCACAAAAATAAGGACTAGGATGTTTTTTAACAAGATCTTACTATCTTGAATATTTACAGTGCTTCTAAAGATACTTATGTTTTTATAGTCAAAAAAATTTAAAAATAGAAAAATTTTATTTCAAGTTTAATATGGGTTTCTTCCAGAAAATGCTCTGGCAAGAGTCCCCGAGTCTATATAATCAAAAGATAGTCCTATTGGCAAGCCTAAAGCTAAACGAGAAATAGAGGTTGAGGAATAATCAAGTTCTTGTTTTAAAAAAAGAGCGGTAGCGTCTCCTTCTAGAGTGGCGTCTAAGGCTATAATAATTTCTTTTGGTTTTAGAAACTCTATACGTTGTTTTAATAAATCCATTCTTGCTTTATCGATATTCTTTCCTGTTATTGGGGATAATAACGCTCCTAAGACATAATAGTGACCTTTAAAAATTTGAGAACGTTCCAAAGAAAAGATATCTTTAGGAGTTGCTACAATGCATAATTTAGAGGTGTCGCGATTGGTTTCACAAAACTCACACTTGCTTTCTGGAAAATTTTTTAAGGAAAAACAGGTAGAACACTGACTCCGTTCCGAAGATACTTCGGAAAAAGCTTGACCCATAGCTTCTAATTGCTCCTGATCCCAATCTAGTAATTCGAAGGCTAATTTTTCCGCAGTCTTGAACCCTATTCCTGGAAGTTTTCTAAGAAAAGAGATTAATTTGGATAAATAATCTGGATACTTTAGCATTTTGGAACTATCTATATTTTTTTGTTTCGTCTTAGGGGTTCAGAAGGGACTTAAATACCTAAAATAAAAGTTAGGGTATAAACTCTTTGAATAGTATACTAGCTTTTTTCTTTATTTATGGTTGTGTGTGAAAAAAACAAGAAAGGCATCTATTTGGGCTACGGGTTCTTATCTACCCGAAAAAATCCTATCTAATTCTGATCTTGAACAGATGGTAGATACTTCTGATGAATGGATAGTAACAAGAACCGGGATCAAAGAAAGACGTATTGCTGCAGTTGGTGAATATACATCAATTATGGGAGCTAAAGCAGCAGAGAAAGCGATTCAGAAATCTGGTCTCACTAAAGATCAAATAGAATGCATTATTTTTTCCACCTCAGCTCCTGATCATATTTTCCCGTCCAGTGCAGCATTAGCTCAAGCGTATTTGGGAATAAAAGAAATTCCCGCATTTGATTGTATGGCTGCTTGTACTGGTTATTTATACGGTTTATCAGTAGCTAAGGCCTTTATTGAATCCGGAACGTACAGTAACGTTTTGCTTATTGCAGCAGACAAACTTTCTTCTTTTGTAAATTATGAAGACAGAAATACTTGCGTGCTTTTTGGTGATGGAGGTTCTGCTTGTGTTATTGGAGAAAGTCGTCCGGGAGCTTTAGAAATTACTAATGTGAATTTAGGAGCTGACGGAAGTGTTGCGGATTTATTAAGTTTGCCTGCTGGAGGGAGCCGTGTTCCCGCTTCCATAGAGACTGTAACAGAAGGCAAGCATTTTATTTCCATGGAAGGCAAAGAGGTGTTTAAGCATGCAGTGCGACGCATGGAATCCGCGGCTAAAATATGTATAGCCGAGGCAGGTTTAGAAGAAGGCGACATAGACTGGTTAGTTCCACATCAAGCTAATGCAAGAATTATTGATGCTATAGCCAAGCGTTTTGAAATAGATGATAATAAAGTGTTTAAGACTTTATCAAAGTATGGAAATACGGCAGCCTCTTCTGTATGCATAGCTCTGGATGAATTGTTGCAATCACATGTAATTAATTCTGGAGAATATCTACTTCTAGTTGCTTTTGGAGGTGGATTGTCTTGGGGAGCAGTTGTTTTACAGCAAGTAGAGGGTTGATTCATGGCGAAAAAAATAGGATTCTTATTCCCAGGCCAAGGGAGCCAATATGTTGGTATGGGTAAAGATTTAGTCGAACATTATCCAGAAGCTGCTGAAGTATTTGCTTTAGCTGACGAGACATTAGGTTTTTCTTTATCTTCAATTATGTTCGACGGCCCCGAAGAAAAATTACTTGAAACAGCCTACAGTCAATTAGCTATATATTTACATAGTTTGGCAGTACTAAAAATTCTATCTTCAAGAACTTCTATAACACCTTCTGTAGTTTCTGGGCTAAGTCTAGGAGAATATACTGCTCTAGTTGCTTCTGGACGTATTTCTATGATTGACGGTTTTAATATCATTAGTAAACGCGCGCAGTTTATGAATCAAGCTTGTCAACAAAGCCCCGGAGCTATGGCAGCAATTCTGGGCTTAACTATGGATATTGTTCAGCAAAATCTAGAAAGTTTAGGGGAGGGCATTTGGATCGCCAACTACAATGCTCCTAAACAGCTTGTGGTCGGTGGTTTGCGAGAAAAAATAGAAGAGGCTGTGAAGTTATTTACGGATTTAGGAGCAAAAAGAGCAATTTTGTTAAAAGTATTCGGTGCTTTTCACACGCCGTTAATGCAGACAGCAGAAGACGCATTGGCTCCTCATTTGTATAATTTAGATATGCATAGTTCTGAGGTGCCTTTCGTATCTAACGTGGTAGCAGATTTTTTAATAAGTAATGATCAAATTCGTCAGTGTTTAGTGAAGCAAATGACTTCCCCAACATTATGGTATCAAAGCTGTTCTAAGATGGATTTAGAAGTTGATGAATTTTTAGAAATAGGCCCAGGTAAGGTTCTCGCAGGCTTGAATCGTTCTATAGGGTTGAGTAAACCCATTAAAAGTTTAGGCACAGTAGAAAGCATCAATAATTTTTTAGTGGAGCTATAGATATATGAATAATCTATTGTTGGGGAAAAAAGCGATCGTTACGGGAGGATCTAGAGGTATAGGATTTGCCATAGCCAAGCTTTTTGTTGAGCAAGGTGCTGATGTTGAAATATGGGGAGTAAATGTTGAAGGTGGTAAGCAAGCTGCTGAAGAATTGTCTAAAATAGGGAAATCAGCAACCTTTGCTAAAGTTGACGTTAGTAATAATCAATCTGTAAAAGATGCTGTCCAGAATTTTATTGCAGCACATGGTAGCATTGATATTTTAGTAAATAATGCAGGGATTACTCGAGACAATCTTTTAATGCGTATGTCTGAAGAAGAGTGGTCTGCTGTCATTAATACGAATTTAAGTTCCCTGTACTACGTGTGTTCAAGTGTAATTCGTCCTATGATTAAAGCTCGTTCTGGATCCATAATCAATATTAGTTCTGTTGTTGGTTTAATGGGTAGTCCTGGACAGACTAACTATGCAGCTGCAAAGGCAGGTATTATAGGATTTAGTAGGGCTTTAGCTAAGGAAGTTGCCGCGAGAAATATTCGAGTCAACTGTATAGCCCCAGGATGTATTGATACCGACATGACTAAAGTGTTAAATGATAATTTAAAAACAGAGTGGTTAAAAAATGTTCCTATGGGGAGAATGGGTTTCCCAGAAGAAATTGCTAATGTTGCACTATTTCTCGCTTCACCCTTATCTTCTTATATCACTTCTCAGGTATTGAGTGTTGATGGAGGCATGACATACTAAATAGATTACAAACACTCTAGATTGAAAAATTGGATTTTTGTGATACTAGTTGTTCTTCTCTTTTTCAGGAAATTTTAGATAATTGTGTAGATAAAATATAAGGATATAGCAATGAGTTTAGAAGATGATGTAAAGTTAATTATTGTTGACCAGCTTGGCGTAGATGCAAGTGAAGTAAATGAAAATTCTTCATTTATCGAAGATCTTAATGCTGATAGTTTGGACTTAACAGAGTTGATAATGACTTTGGAAGAAAAGTTCGGCTTTGAAATTTCAGAGCAAGATGCAGAGCAATTACGTACTGTAGGTGACGTTATTAACTACATTAAGACACGTCAGGGTTAGTAATTCTACAAACCTTTTTAGGGTGCGTTTGTATCCTTAGTGCATCATCTTTTCACTAAAATAGCGCACCATTTCTTTCTGTTTTTTAAGTTTATTTTCTAGGCTGTGTTTTTAGATGGGCTTCTATGATGAAGAAGGATGTCTAAAAGTGATTTGCTTTGCATAGAGTTCTAAAAGTGACAAAGCGACAGAGGGGCATTCTTCAACAATACTAAGAAATTGTCCTTTGCTTAAGATTAACGTCCGCACTTGAGTTATAGCTTCAGCATTATATTCTCGAAGTTTATTGCTAAGTAAGCTTTCCTCTCCAAAACAATCCTGTGATGAAATTGTAGCCGATAAAGAGGAGTTGGTTTCAGTAATTTTAACGTAACCCTCTACTATAATATATAGGCTGAAGCTAGGTTCTTCTGTGGAGAATATCTTTACCCCGGGTTTGAAAATCATAATCTCTGTTTTATCTGAAATAGCGAGGAGAACATCCATATCTAAAGAATTAAAAATAGGATTCTTCTTTAGGAGGAAGGCGCGGTCAATTAGATTCATCAAGAGACTCCTGGCTAAATAGTAAAGAAGGGAACTAGACTGTCAGAGTCGTCTTTATTATGATCATACTCTTCATCTAAAGTTGAATACGGTGGTGCTGGTTGAAAATCAGCATCGCAGTTTGCTAATTCTTCCTTTAACTGTCTCGATGTAAGTTTGCTTAAATACGAAGGAGAATTTTCCATCATATTTAATAACTCTTTTAAAGTTAAAGGAATAACCCCGCATTTTAGGTAGTATTTTTCACTACGCTTTGCTGTATTGTTAATAAATGGATCAAGTAGAGAAAATAGATAATCTTCACAGTTTTTCTCTAGAGATTCTAAAGCTTGAGCTTTTGCTTTTTTATTTTTCCCTGTTAGAGCTCTTATAAGAATATCAGAATGTTCTACAGATCCTAAAATACCTAGGAATTCAAACATGAAGTTAACTTCTGATTGGTAATTAGATTCTAAAGTATTAACTAATAGGCTGAGATTGTATTTTGGATAGGATTTTTGAATGTAATTTTTATGATAATCATAAAAAATTGCTTTGAGGGCTTTAGATTTTACAATTTTATAAGCACTCTTTTTGAATAGCTTATTATCAATTTTGCAGAGAGCTTTTGCTGCAAGAATTCGACAGCGATTGTGTGTGCTGTTATCAGAAAGAATCTGAAGGAATGAGTTTGCTGTCTCTTTGGGAAGTTCTATGATTATAGATTCAGCATATTTTCTCGAGGAGCTTTTTAATAAAGATGTCGTAATAAGAAAGTCTTTTACTAATGAAGCGTCTAAGATCATTCCGATTGTTTTTAGTAGATGGCGGCAGGCCTCATCGTTATGGACATTCTGTTTTAAGACTTGTATCAATTTTTTACAGTAGGGTTTATGCGTAGCCTTTACGGAAGCTTGTAATGCTTTGCATGTTTGAATGAAAATCTCATTGTCTACGTTATCTAGAAACTCAATTAGAATTGGGAAATTATCAGGGTTTCTTTCTAGAGTTAAAATAGAAAGACCAATGGATACTATTTGAGGATCCGTAGAAGTAAGAAGTTCTTTAAGTCTTGAATCTGCAATATCACGATATTGTCCACTAATTTCCTGACGCCGTACTGTAAGAATTGCAGCTAGAAGTCTATCTCCCGGTTCATCATAAAGATCTTCGGAAATATCAGATATACGTAACAGATCATGTTCTGCAAAATAAAGATGGATTCCTATGGCTATTGAAGGATGTGGAGTTGTCGATGACCAGCGTTTTAGGAGTTCTAGAGTAAGAAAATCTCTAGCCCATAGACTATTCTTTAACATTTCCATGGTCTTTAGCTTGCTAGACAAGCTGAGCTTATTCATATGAGCTAGTAGGCTAGGAAGTACACTACGGCTTCCCAAATTTAATAAATTTTGAAAAGCAAATATTTGATGTCGTTCATGCTGATGCTTGAGATGCGTGAGGAGTAAGAGTTCGATTTGCCTTCTTTCTTTTGAAGTCATGGCTTTTATCCATTCCAACATTGTCTTTTTTAAATGGATGGCTTGAGAAGAGAGATTTCTTAGAATAGCTCGTGCATAGTATGAACGTAATAAACAAGCGAGGACTACTGTAATCAAAGATATAATGAGACAAACTGTGTATTGATAAGAAATAGCAAAACATACCAGGGCCCATACGAACATCCCTATGGGTTCAATAAAGCATTCTATCGCGATTCTAATTTGATTCCGTATACTATTCGGAACGCCATAAATCAATAACTGTAGATTGTTATCATCTAGTGCGTAGGTAAGTCCTTCTCGAGCTACCATACCAATGGTAGCAATCCCAATTGAGGTTTTAAAAGACCAGCACAGGAATAGATTGGTGAAGCAAAGGGGAGCGAATAGGATGATGTTATTCACGCCTATGTTTTTTACTATTCTGCTGTAGGCAAACAGAGCGAAGCACATATTGGTTAGGGAAATCCATGAGGACCACTTAGTTATATGTGCCGTAAGTTCGTAGGTATTTCCATCTGCAAAATGAGTTTCAAAAATTTTTAGGTAATTGAATTCTGTTGCAATAGCAAGTAGCTGCATTAGGAAATAGAAACATAGTAAATAAAAGGTATAACTATCCTTAAGACAGAGTTTAAAAGCTTTGGATACAGACGGAGGGTGTCCAGTATCTAAGAAGTGATCATGATCTTCTGATAACTCTTTCAAAGATTTGGACACATAGTGCACTAGTGGATAACAACTTAATAGAATGACTATGAAGAGTATTAGAATTCTTTCTATACCTATATATTGGATGCGGTTGACAATTCCGGAACCAATAGCATCCCCTAGAAATATAATAGCGTTGAATACACTGAAATGTCTTTTGGCATCCTGAAGATTAAAGAATTGATCTACGAATCCCCAGAAGTTTGTATACGCTAATATAATCAAGCTCCAGGAGAGCATGCGGTAAATAAGCAGAGGCGTTGAAGGGATTTCACTGCATGTTGTTGCGTAACAAAAAAGATAGAGGTTACACACAATTATGCTAGTTATGGGTATTAAAAATAGTGTTTTAGGTGAAACTCTTTTTTTGAATAAATTATAAAGAATAAGTGAAGATAGAAGACATAGAATAGAGGACGAACCGAGGTAAATAGAAGGAAGTCCCTCTGTTCCCACATTTTCAAGAAAAAGCCCTTCGCTTAACGCCAGAGATCCGTAAGAGCCTATTCCCCAGATTAAGCCTAAAACTAGGAATAAAAGTGCTCTCCTCTCTTCTCCATGATGCAAATTCAGTAGCAGACGAAGGGCTTTTTGCATAACAAACCCACCTAAGAAAATAATATATTAACTGATGAAATTAATTAATTTCAAGGTGAGTATGAGGATTAAACAAACAATAAATTTATAAATTTATTTTTTTAATTTGCAGAAGGCCCAGTTTCAATAGGTAGGGGTTTATGGTGTCGAATTAACGTTACGCATAAAACGCTAATTAGGCAGATTACTGTGACTATTGAGGCACTAACAATAGCCCATACAGAGTTTGCCGTATTAACTAAAATAGCTGCGGCTTGGGGTAATATACCTGCAAGGCCTAAGGAGGCTAAAACAATAATGATGATGGCAACGAAAGAGATTGCTAAAAGAAACGAAGCTAGTGCCATAGGACCGCTGCAAACTCCTGTTGGTGTAGACAAGCCCTGTAATCTTGTTTTTATTGCAGTAACTTCAGTTCTTAATTCAGACACTGTTGTTGTGGTAGTTGCCATATGAGACTGCATCATACGCGTAAAATAAGTCTGATCTATAGCAGGCCCCTGAGGATGTTGTTGCCATCCACCTAAAGGATGTTGCTGTATCCCAGCTAGAGTTGTTTGAAGATTAGACAACTGTGTTGCAAGATCACTCGGATTTAATAAAGAAGATGGGAGTGTGGTGTCGGCTGGATTTAAATCATTTCTTACAGAGGTCATAGTGCTTAGCTTCTCCTAAATATTCTTTTATAAATTAAGATTCTATTTGAGAGTTATTGATCATATAGATTGCTGGCCTGCTTCTTAATAAAGAGCCGATGGACAGTGTGCAAAGAATCATCATTGAAACTGCAGCACATGAAATAATCGGTAGGGATATACAAGCGCCAACTGTATACATATTAAGTAAAGAAATGAATAAGGGAAAACCACCACAAACAGCAACGATACAAATAATAAGCATTGTGATAGCGATGAGAGCTAAAATTGTTAAGGCTAATGCTGTAAGTTTGGCACAAAGAGATGGTGGTGTGCGTCCTACTATGTAGCTAGTGCCTTCCGAACGAGGTGTGGCTCCGGGTGTTCCTGAAGATCCTGATTGAATTAACAATTCCGTAACTGTAGCTAAACATCCTTTTAGCTCTGTAACCTCATCCTGTAAATGAGTGAGATCTGCGGCTACGTTATCACCTGTAGTAAGAGCTAAGGAAGAAACCCTGTCTATCTGGTTGATTTTCTCTTCAAGGTCATTCGTTTTTCTTTGTAATCCATTTATTTTTCCATTGAAACTCAGTAAAACTCTATCCAATGAACCATCTTGATTTTGTGTTTGACTGGATGAAGATGTTGGTGTTGTTGACATATGCTTCCTTAAGTTATCTTGGGAAAAAATAATAAAACTTAAGATAGGATATCTTAAGGAAGAGAATATATCAAGATATAAGCTTTTAATTTTCTATGTTGTAGAAAGAAAAGCGTTTAGATAGTTTTTTATTTAATGACCATAAAATAATTAAACCAATAGACCACTGTAAAATCAAGCTAGAAAGACTGTATGTGGATATAGGATTCCACCAGTGGCCATCTTCTGGGAAAAGCCCTTCATAAAAATACCATAAAAGTAAAACTATTCCTTCAATAGGAAGTAAATATTTTACCATAGAGTCAAAAGCTTTATTGAGATGAATATCTCCTGGCACTGCATTAATGATTTTCTTTTTTAAGTGTGTGAGACCGTAACTAATCGCGGCGTAGATAAAAATAAGACCATTAATAATTAATCCTATTCCCCAAACAGTATCTTGGTTTGCAAATACTGCGAGACTTAAAGACGAGGGCACCCCAAGAATAAAAGCTATAATTGTTGCTGATGACTCTGCCACGTGCTTTTTTATTCCAAATTCTGAAAGAGTTTGTGATAACAAAAATAGCATTGAAATCATTGATGAGAGAGCTGCCATAGCAAAGGCAAGGAAGAATATAGAACTGAAAATAGCTGGCAAATATGTAGATCCAGGAATTCTTGTAAATAACTCTGGTAGGTAGATGAAAGCTATGCCTATGCTCGAAGACCCCGCGCCTTGTTGTAGCTGTGTGGTCCCTAAAATATCTAGCGAAGAGCATGTGGCAAATACAATGATTCCCATAACCAGGGAAACGAGGTTATTCGATATAGCAGTGAGAGCTCCGTTGCTAACGACGCCAGTTTTCTTTGAAGCAAATCCAGAATATACTAGGAGCAATCCCCATCCGGCTCCTGTATCCCAAGCATTTTGTGTTAGAGCTTCTAACCATAACTTATAACTGGAGAGAGAGGCGAAATCAAAAGTGAAAAGTTGTTTGATTCCCTGAACAGCGTTAGGAAGAGTCACGGCTCTAAGGAGGAGCACTAGAGTACAGACAAAGAATGAGGGGATAAGAATTTTATTACACTTCTCAATACCCTGTACAATACCCTTACGAATAATCATATAGGCCAGAAATAGAGATAAGAAATGGAACAGTAGTGGGAAAGAACTTTGATAATGAGTTTCCCATAACTGGGAAAAATTATTTCCAGCGTAAATTTTCCCAGAAATTGAATAATAAAAATAGCTCAGACCCCATCCAACGATATTGGAGTAGTAGGCTAAGATACACGTTGTCACTAAAGTAACAAACCCTCCCAGCCATGCGCATTTAGGCCCCGCTGTTTTAATTAATGTTCCTATAGGGGCTTTTTTAGTTAATTTCCCTAGAGAAAGCTCTATAATAATCAGAGGGATTGACCAAATGAATAGGAACAGAAGCCAAATTAAGATAAAGGCTCCGCTACCATTTTGCGCCGCAATTCTAGGAAAACGCCAAATATTTCCAGCGCCAACAGCTATCCCCATCATAGAGAAAATAAATCCTAGTCTTGAAGAAAATTGGGTCTGATTTTTGTTCATTTTTACTCTAATTCAACAAATTTATCCGAAAAATGCTTGTCTGTCATACTAACCACGCAACAATCAGACCAGACATTTAATGATGTTTCGATCATGTCTAATATAGTGTAGAAGGGTAGAATTAATCCCAATAAATGTAGGGGGATATGCATTGAAGTGATCAAAGAAGATGCAAGAAAGAAACATCCCATAGGCACTCCGGCATTACCAATCGCACATAACGTTGCAATAAATATCCAACTGATCATGGAAAATAAAGAAAAGCTAAGGCCATTAGATGTTCCTACAAAGAGTACCGTAATTAAAATAAAGGCAGCACAACCGTTCATGTTGATAACAGAACATAAAGGGAAGGCCAGTCTTGATAATGAGGGTTTAATTTTAAGTTCTTCTTCAGCTAATTCCATTGTTAGGGGAAGAGTAGAGGCCGAAGATTTTGAAAAGAATGCTGTAACTAACGCCGGAGACATGCTCTTGGCAATTTTCAAAGGTGAAAGCTTATTTGCTTTCAAAAGCCAAGGTAAAACAATAAACCCTTGGATTAAGTTTGCTCCAACTACGCAAAGAAGGTACTTACTGAAGATGGCTAGGTTTCCCTGACTCTGTGTGACTTCTTTATAGAAGAGGATCGAGAAAGCTAATGTCGCTGGGGCAAGTAATTTAAGAACACCTTTAGCGATATTTAGAAGTATAGAAAAGAATGTTGAAAATAGAGTGTGGGTAAAATTCTTTTCTTTTTCAGGAAGGAATAGGGAAGAGATTCCTAATAAAGCGGCTAAAAATGTCGCAGAAATAACGTTATTATCTATAAATGGCTCTAGAATATTCCCAGGAATCGTATTTGATAACACCTTAAGATATCCGGTTGAACATGCAGTTGAAGATGTTTCTAAACCTCCTTCTAAAGGCATAACAGGGTAGATAATAATAAATAATCCTAACCCAACTGCAGCTGCTATAATTGTAGTGAGTAGTGTGTAGTATAGTATTTTTCTACCTAGGGACAACATCGTTTGAAAATTTTTAATTGATGTAATCGTTGACCCAATAGCGAAAAATACTAGAGGAAGACTTAAAAACCTTAACAGTTTTAAAAAAATTCCTGATATAATTTCCGCACTTTGAAAAATTAGGGGGGAATTAAAGGAAGCTAGAACCAATCCTATTAGCATGCTTCCCAGTAATAGGAGATTATAACTCGATTTTGCGATTTTCTTTCTCATGAATGGTACTAAAAAATTTTAATAAAAGCGTAATGAGAGTATAGTGGTTCGAGAATTTCTTTTCTTTGAAATTGAAATAAAATAAAACTTTTTAAAAGTGTAACATGTCTTGTTTTAATTTGCCCGCGGTTAACGAAAAATTAACCCCCGTTAGATCTAGTAATTTCCCAGATCAAGAAGAATGGGAGAATACTTTCCAAACAAAGCTCACGAAGACTACTCGAACTCATTTGGACTTAGAAAAGTATCAAGCAAATCGTCAAACACGTGTTGCTTTATTGGCATTATCCGTGTTGGTAACTTTAATTTTATTGGCGATGCTTCTTGGTACTCTACAAATACAAGCATTTGTTATGACATGGATCTCGGTTGTGGTGGCGGTGGCTATTCCAAGTATTTTGCTAACCGGTGGCATGTACATTCTACATAGAATTAGTAAAAAGGTAGACATCCTATCGGGTTCAGTAATTAAGCCTTTTGGAAATAGAATTTGGGCTCCTATGCCCGTATGTTACTATTCTAAACCTAAGCCTGGTGAAAAAGAGAATATTCAAGAAAGAGTTCAGGAAAGTCATATAGATTTATCTACTTTAGATGCAACCAACTCTGGTGTGGCGCTAGTGTATTATTATCCAGATGGTGTGGATTATAGAATCCCAACTTTTGTTTTCCCCCTACTTGCCACACCCTTCCTTGTTCTTATTAAGATGGTCTATAACTTAATTAGATTTATTGTGATTCCCTTTCATATACTCTTACAAATGGTCATCCAATTCTTTTCTAAGAAAGATATTTCCATAGAAGATCGTTTTATTTTAAAAGATATTGTTAGAGAAATGGCACGGTCTTTAGTTAACATGTTGAAAGCTCCTTTTTATGGCACAGCTTCCATGATGACAGTTTTTTATGGATTGCTTAATCCTTTGGGTGGACGTGTTGCCTATGCATGCGTGGAAAGGGACTGGAATGATGACGTTATCCGTTCCCGTGGCGTGTGGTTAGTTGATCCCCAACGTAATTTTAAATTCGAAGGCGGTGGTACACGTCAGGGATTGGGACAATTTAGTCACTACTTAATTGGATGTTTCCAGCCGATTTGTATGTTCTTATTTAAAGATGGGAAGATTATTTCTGGATCGCATACTTCTGCCCAATATTACCCAGATGCGCACCTTCCTGTTTATCCCGGAATAGCTGTTGTTACTGCTCCAACTCTAGAGGGTGGTGAAAATAGTGAAATAGAGGTTAATGCTACAGAATTAATGTCTTAAACTATTACATAGATCAGTTTTCTTTTAGCATTCTCATGTAAAATATTTTTGATGAAAAACTTAAATACGCTAAACTAGTCCCAAAGTTTTTCTGTCAGACGCTTTTATATTTAATATCTAGATATATTAGTTTTAAAATTCTTGGCTTTTCGTCTCAGAAAATCTTAAAGAGTAGTATATTATCTGGGATTGTATCCTGTGTTAGGGGTAGAAATTCAATCTTTTAGAACCTCCTCTAGATTATATGAGGAAAAGAATATGACAGTACAGCAGTCACAAGATGGGATCATCCTTACCTTTCATTTCTTCTAAAAATCTCCATAGACAATCGGATGTATTCGATGAATTCGGTTGTTCTGAAGCATTTATAAATTTTCTTATTTCTGAATTGATAGATTTAGAGGGAAGTTCAGAGATTGGGGAAGGGTATTTATCTCTATCTGAGAGTTTATTAATGCTTACTCGTGATCACGTTGTGATCCTGAAAAAGATTATCTTCTATGGCATGCATTATGGTATTAACAAGAAGAACTCTCAAATTTTAATTGATACTTTATCATACATAGACCTTTTATTCAAAAAATTGGGGATAAGTTCTTCAGATAGACTGTCTTTATGCTCAGCTAAAATATGTGCAAATTTTGAATTATTTTCTTTAACCAGGGATGCAACATTTCTTGATCATGTTGTTAAAGACTTTCATGTGATGGAGCAGTTGCTGAAAATTAATCCTCATTTAGATAATAATTTAGGTTGGCAACATTTTCGTCAGGGGGAAAAACATGAAGAGACTTCTTGTTCAGCTACTGGCTATGTATATGAAGTTATAGGAAAGACTTTTTTAACCATATACTACAAGAATAAAGAAAAGGAGGATCTTGTAAGAAGTTCGAACTCTTTTTCTAAGGTATTAAGTTTGCTCCCGCATCGGGCAAGTGCTCATGCGGATTACGCTGAATGTCTGCAAATTCTCGGGTTAGAATTAGGAAACTCTTCGTATTTGCAACGAGCTATAGACCATTTGTCTAAGGCAATTTTTCTAAGTTTTAATCGTCATATTGATAATTCCGCTTATGAAAATTATCGCTATAGTTATGCTGTCGCCAAGGTAAGACTATTCGATCTTACTTATGAAAAAGAGCATTTTCATCAAGCGAATAGAATATTGTATCAAACTGTTCAAGCTTTTCCTCATATTGCTGAATTATGGGTTTTGTGGGGGGAATTATTAATTCGTTCGGGTTGGCTTAACAGTAATATGAAACATGTAGAAATGGGTTTAGATAAGTTGGCGTCAGCTCAGAAGAAAGGTGCTGACCCTATTATTCTTTCTGCTTTATTAGCTAATGGTATAGCTGTATTGGGATTATACTTAGATGAACCAAATCTATTTAGAGAAAGTCGGATACGATTAGTTGCCGCTATGAGAGCTTTCCCTGGAAATTCTCATTTAATTCACGCTTTAGGAGTGGTTCAGCTTTGCTCTGCTTTATATTTTAGCGATGATGCTAATTTCGCAGCTTCTGCTTCATGTTTTAAATCTTGTATTGAATGGGATTCAGAAAATATCAACAGTTGGCAAAAATTATTCGACGTATATTTTGCTTGGGGTGTGAGAAAAAAGAATGTAAGATTGCTTCAAAAAGCTGTTGAAGTCGTGAAAAGATTATGTTCTTTACGTCCCGAAGTATTTTTATTCTGGAGTGATCGAGGCCTTGCTTTAAAATGTTTAGCTGAGGCAACAACAGATCTTGTTTATAAGGAAATTTATTTAGAAGAGTCTTTATTATATTATCGTAAAGCTTGGGATCTTACTCATCGAATGGAGATCCTGGAGTTGTGGGGACATTCCTGCTATTTGCTGGCTGATCTTCAAGAATCTCAAGATTATTATGATGAGGCATACTCCCTGTTATCTAGTATAGATGAGGAGAGGCAGTCTTTTAGAGCGAAAATTATTCTTGCTTCTACCCTTTTAGGAAAAGGAAAACTATTGCAAGATCAGGCTCTAGTCGAAGAAGCTTTAATTATTTTAAATTCATTAATCGATGAATATCCTGATCAAGAGGATCTATTACTCTTGTTAGGAGAAGCCTGGCTATTTTTATTCTGGAAACGACGTTCTTTGGAATCCGAGGAATTAGTTAGGGTATACTTAGAACAGGCGATTGCTTTAGGGTGTAGCGAGGCTTACTATACTCTGGGTAAATTCTATGCTGTTAAAAAAGAGATAGGTCAGGCTTGGGCTATGGTAATGCGTTCTGTGGATTTCGGTTTCAAAATCACAGAATCACGATGGTTAAATGATCCATGTTTAGCAAATTTAAGAGCTGGACATGCGTTTCATGAAGTCGTAGCTAATCAAAGAGGTAAACTATGGTGGGCGAACAAAACAGAGGCGAAGAGAAACTAGATGCGGCTCTTGGTTCAGGAAACTTAATGGATTCGAAAACTAGTCATCTAGATGATGAGCTAAGTTTTAAATTAGAGAAAGCGTTTACCTGTTTATCTACGGATATACATTCTCACGATCTTTCCAAGATTGTCAGTGAGTATAATCCCATAGATTTGGCTTATGCCGTTTCTTGCCTCCCTCCAGATTCTCGTGCGATTCTTTATAAAAATCTCTCTTGTATAGCATCTCGGGTGGCTTTTATTATTAACACAGATTCCGCTTCTCGATGGGCTATTTTTCGTAAGTTGACCGACATAGAAGTCTGTGCATTAATTGATCAGATGCCTCCAGACGAAGCTGTATGGGTATTAGATGATATTCCTGATCGACGCTATCGTAGAATATTGGAATTGATAGATTCTAAAAAATCATTAAAAATTCGTGATTTACAGAAACATGGACGTAATACTGCAGGAAGACTTATGACTAATGAGTTTTTCGCATTTTTGATGGAAACTACTGTTAAGGATGTTTCTGCATGTATTAGAAATAATCCCGGGATAGATTTAACTCGACTCGTTTTTGTTCTAGATTTTAAAGGAGAACTTCAGGGTGTTGTTACTGATAGAAGTTTGATAATTAATCCTCCTGAAATTTCTTTAAAGCAGATTATGAATCAGGTAGAACATAAGGTTTTGCCCGATGCGACTAGAGAAGAGGTTGTAGACTTAGTAGAACGTTATAAAATAGCTGCTTTACCTGTTGTTGATGAAGAGAATTTCTTAATAGGTGCTATTACTTACGAAGATGTTGTAGAGGCTATAGAAGATATCGCCGATGAAACCATAGCGCGTATGGCGGGGACTACGGAAGATGTGGGGTATCATAGCTGCCATGTTGTTCAGAGATTTTTACTTAGAGCACCTTGGTTATTAGTAACTCTTTGTGCAGGTTTAGTCAGTGCTTCGGTAATGGCATACTTTCAAAAAATCGCCCCTTCGTTATTAGCTCTAGTTATTTTCTTTATTCCTTTAATTAATGGGATGTCTGGAAATGTTGGTGTTCAGTGTAGTACGATTTTAGTCCGAAGTATGGCTACGGGGACTCTTTCTTTTGGACGCCGTAGAGAAACAATATTTAAAGAGATGAGCATTGGTTTATTAACAGGAGTTGCCTTGGGGATTCTTTGTGGTATTGTTGTTTATCTTATGGGATTTATAGGTATGAATCTTTTTTCTGGAGGAGGGTTACAATTAGGAGTCACTGTAGCGGCCGGAGTCTTAGGAGCATCGTTAACAGCTACAACTTTAGGAGTTCTTTCACCATTTTTCTTTGTAAAATTAGGAGTGGATCCTGCTTTAGCCTCGGGACCTATAGTTACCGCACTAAATGATATTATGTCGATGGTGATATTTTTCTTAATTACAGGATTTTTAAACTTTTTCTTTTTTAGTTAATAGTTCTTATCAAACTATTATTTGATTATTTAATTTTATAAAGGTCCTTATTTCTTCTATATTTCACTTACATTCTAAAAAAGATCCTCTAGATCTACCTTTAGATACTGATGGGTATAAGCGATGTGTTTCTAGAGATGTCATTATCATGGTCATCTTTTTTTCTATCATCGTTGTTCTTGCTATTGTAGGTGCAGTACTTGTTGGATCTAATGTTCTCACATCTTTCATGGCAGTACTTTGCTTTTCTGGTATTGCTACATCAGTGTGTTTGATAGGTCTGGTTCTAATTTTCATTTTAAATGCAGAGAAGAGAATTTTTCCAAAAATTACTCTTCCTGATGAGATGGAATTTTCTAAGGAGGAACAAACCTTTCTACAAACATTGCTAAAATTATCTATTCCTGAGCAGATTAAAGAGACGGAAATTCCGACGTTATCAGAGGGCGTTCCTGAGCATGTATTTATTAGTGGAACATTTTACCGAGAGAATCCTGCGTATAGAAACAATATTTCTACACGAGTAGAAAGTCTAGGAACGTCTCTAATGAGTTTTGCTAATACCTTTACTAAAGCTGTTGTACATTGTGGTAAAGAATCAGGAAACTTAATTCAAGGGATAGTTAAGGAAATCAAAGACCTGTTTATTCCTTCAATACGTTCTAGGGAAAAAGAAACTTCGCTTTGCTATTGTTTGCAAATTTGGAGTGAGCTTTTAATGCAGCACTCTTTTGTAGACTTTATTGTTCTTGTTCTTGAAAAACCTGAAATTAATCGTTTCTTAATTGGCAATTTCATAGAAATTGCTGAATCTTGGCGTGTCAATCACGGAGATCCTGCCTATATTTGTAGAGCTTTGCAATCATTTAATCTTTGGCTTTACGGTTTATATATGGGTGAGCCGTGTATAGATATTCTAGAATCTTATAATCCTGATCTTCTTACCGAAGATGTTCGAGCTTATTTAGAAAGTGGAAATTTTGTTCAGCTAATTTTCTCAAGAGCAGACCCCGATTTACGTGATAAATTTGCTGAGTTTTTGGAAGGATCTATCCACGCTTTAGCGGCTACAGAATGTCATAAAATTCGTCGTGGCATGAACTCTGATGGGTATATACAAAATGATCCTTCGTTACGTTCTGTTATCGATAATTTAAACTTAAGAATGACTTTTTGCTTGAATTTACCCCCATGTTCTTCTTGGAAATTTAGATTTGCTTTAGCGAGAAATTTAAATGGAATTTTCCATTTAAACGATTTTATTAGAGATAATTATTATGGTTTAGTTGCTAACCCCTTTCTTCTTATAGAACTCCTTCATAGCCATTCTAAATATCAGAGTTTTATTCAAGGATTGCTCGCAAAAGCCATGCCTATAAGTTATTGGAAGTCTTTATTTAAGCCGATGATTGTAGGTTTATTCAGTGCGGGAATAGCTAATAAAAGAGAGCTAGAGGTAATGGCAAACCACCTGGGAGTAAATATAGAAGATTTAACGGGTGTAATTTCCTCAGGACGTTTCTTAGAAGTTTTATTTTCCAACTTATTCGAAGAATAGCTATTTAAATTCGATGTTTTGTTCCTGAGCGCTTCCTTTGGGAGATAAGATAAGGAAATGATACGAAAAAGCAGTTCTTTAAAAACCTTTAAGGAACTGCTTCCATGGTTTTATGAAACCTATTTGATTAGTTTCTTATGAGCATAGTAAATACCAAAAGGTATCATGCAGTTTATAGAGAAGGCTAATAGTAAAAAGGCAGAATAACCTATTTTACCAGCTCCCGACAACTGCGTAACCTCTTGAGGAGGTAAAAAGCTAATCCATAAGGCAAATAAACAGGAAAGTATTCCTAGGAATGAAAGTAGACAAATACCAAAAAATTTCCCAGGAACTGAATACAAACGTTGTGCTTTTGGTTCTTTAATACGAAGAACAGGGCCTGCGATGAATAAACAAATATACATAGCTAAATACATTTGTATGCTTAATGCGCTAAGAATCCAATAGGCTAAGTCTGCTGAATCTAAACATAAAAAGATTAAAGTAAATAAGGTAACTACGATTGCTTGAAATAGCATAAGGTTTGTAGGAACATTCCTTGAATTTACTTTTTTAAACATCTTAGGAAGACAGTCGTTTTGTGTAGATACGAATAGTCCTTTAGTTCCTGCGAACATCCACGCATTCAGTTCTCCCAAGGATCCGGCAATTGTCATAACGACAACAATACTGGTCATCCAAGAAAGATTATATTTATCAAAGAACAGGGAGAATGCTTTAACAAGACCTGAAACTAGGCTAATTTCTTCTTTAGGGATAACGATAGCTATAGAAAGTGATCCTAAAACTAAGATAGCTAATGTAGCAATTGCTCCAATAAATACTGCTCTAGGGTAGTTCTTTCTAGGATTTACCATGTCTGAGGCTAGGTTGGCATTGGCCTCTAATCCGCAAAGAGCTAAAAGCATGCCAGCAAGCAATACAAAGGATGACATACCATTAATTTCAGGGAGTAGGTCACCCCAAGAAAGAGAAATAGCTATCGGGTTTCCGGAAACGATCCAAAAAATAGCCAAAGTAACTAGAATTGCTCCTGGAATTAAAGTTCCTATAATAACACAAACCGAGCTGAAAAGAGCCGAGGTGCTAATTCCGAAGAAATTAAAAAAAGTCAGTCCCCAAAAACCAGCAAGGATAACTGTTGCTAAATAGACTTTATTATGAGCCAGGGCTGGATTCATTTTATACACAAGAGTACTTGCAATGAAGGCAAGCATCGCGGGATACCAGGTCATATTATGGAACCATTGCATCCATATAGAAAAGAATCCCCACCATTTTCCCAAGGCATCACGAGTCCAGATATAGATTCCTTGAGGTTTAAAAGATGCTAGTTCGGCTGAAATAAGCGCGTAGGGGATCATAAAACAGCCCACGGCAAGAGCATAGAAGAAAAGCGTTGATAAGCCGTGTTTTGCTGTTAGGGGCAAGTTCCTTAAACTAATTACTACTGCTAGGGATAACATTCCAACAGTAAACGTGCCCAGGGGTTTTGAGGGTTTTGAATGGGTATGCATAAGAGCCTTCTTTAGATTACGCTATTGTAATACTCGGGTCTAAGTAAATATCTTGAATCAAATTTAATAATTGTACGCCTTCAGCAAGAGGTCTTTGGAAAGCTTTTCTTCCCAAAATTAGCCCCATACCTCCAGCTCTTTTGTTAATCACAGCAGTTTTCGCCGCCTCTGCAAAATCATCTTTTCCTGAGGGGCCTCCGGAATTAATAAGACCTACCTTACCACAGTAGCTATTCAGCACCTGATAACGACAAAGGTCAATTGGATGATCCGAAGAGAGTTCGGAATATACTCTATCATCTGTTTTACTAAATTTGATAGCTTTAAAACCACCATGGCATGTGGGTAACTTTTGTTTGACGATATCTGCACCTAAAGTTGCTCCCAA
Organism: Chlamydia sp. 04-14; assembly: GCF_036632095.1. Classification (NCBI taxonomy): domain Bacteria; kingdom Pseudomonadati; phylum Chlamydiota; class Chlamydiia; order Chlamydiales; family Chlamydiaceae; genus Chlamydia; species Chlamydia sp. 04-14. Next base: position 155,730 of record NZ_JAPYKW010000002.1, on the reverse strand, counting down.
ATGATCTGCCTGACCAGTTAGGTCCGCAGCTGTATGATAATCTACACCATTAACAATAAAATTAGGATTTCGCAAATAACACCACAATACTGTAGCCAACCCTAATTCCCTAGCTCTTGCGAAAGCTCGAGAAACTGCAACAATCTCTTCAGAAGATGTTTCGGAACCAAAATAAATGGTTGCTCCGACAGCAACTGCTCCCATGTTATAAGCACTTTCTACCTGACTAAAGAAAATCTGATGATACGTTGTTGGGTAAGATAGAAGCTCGTTATGGTTCAGCTTCAACATAAAGGGGATTTTATGAGCATATTTTCTTGAAAGTAAGCTCAAAACCCCGTAAGAGGAGGCTACAGCAGAGCACCCACCTTCAATAGCTAATCGAATGATATTTTCTGGATCAAAATAAATAGGGTTCGGAGAAAAGGATGCCCCGGCTGTATGTTCCACTCCCTGATCCACTGGAAGAATCGAAAGATATCCGGTATTTGCTAGTCTCCCATGAGAAAACATAGACTGTAAAGATCTTAATACAAGATTGCTTCTATCAGAGTAAGAGAAAACTTTATCAATAAAGTCGGGGGAGGGGAGGGTAAGATTTTCTTTAGGAATATGTTTGCATTCATATTTCAACAAATTTTCCGCATCATTGCCTAGCAAATCATATATCTTCGACATACAGTTTAGACTCCTTAAGTGGTAACAATGGTCAGTTTGTGGGTAATCAATAAGATTTGTCAAGAATCTTTATAAAGTAATGATTAAAAAAGAAAAAACTATACTTTTTAAAATCTTCAAACATTTAAAATAGAATAGCGATTCATTTGTTTTAGAGTGAAAATTAATGTCACAACCCACAATCAATCCAAATTCCCACGCAGATAATCATACCGAACCACCCTCTATTACTCCCAAGCAGAAAGATACTGCATGTAAAATAAGACAATTACAAATCATTAGCTTGATTTCGGCAGTAGCTGCCGCTGTTTTGTTGCTAACGATTCTTATTCTTCAATTGATTCCGGGAGCTCATGTTGCCTTCAGTATAATATTGGGACTAGCTCTTGTTGTTGCGACGGCAATATCTTTAATATTTTTTGCTTCCTATTTTCTTAAAATTAGGAAGGTGCTTTTCGAGCTCTCCCAAGCCTCCACAGAACTTCGAGAAGCTTTCGCTAATTTTTCTCTGGATTTGATACGAAATATAGAACCACAAAGAATTACACGACCTCCAAGATATGGTTTGAGAGCTCGACCTAGGGGTCCTAGATTAGTTTCGACTCAAGTCTCTTCACCAACACCGGGACTAATACCCACACCAGCTTCTACCCCAGTTCCTGGACCGACTCCTCCTCCAGCTTTAACGCCTACACCACAAGTTTCTACAACGCCTCCTCAAGAGCAAGAACCACCAGAAACTCCCATGCTAACTCCTGGAGAAGGACCTTTATTGCCTCCAGAAGTTCCAAGTCAAGTTGACGAAGGAGCAGGTCCAGGTATTGTTCCTGAGCCCGTTGCCGGACCATCAGAGGAGATGGACGTAGATGCCCTATTTCAAAGCAATTTATTGCGATTACTTGATCTTGCTGAGGGGGGAGGCTCATATCCCAGTATAGATAAGCATCCGCAATATAAAAAAAATCATCAAAATGCTTGTAAATTGTTTTCTAATTTTTGCAAAGGAGTTGCGAGATTTTGGGATAAAGTAAGATTAAAACAGATACCCGCAACTAATGGAGAGCTGCTCTCCATGTTTGTTCCACCAATTTTTGGTAGAGACAACCATCCGATATTATCCATTACTTGTAACGGAGAAGACGTATTTTCTAGTGAGATTTATGGTGCCTTTTGGTTGCACGATGCCTTAAAAGATCCTAAACAATCCGAAACACTATTTGATATTATTCGGGTGTTGAAGAAATCGAACCAGTCAATAGAGGATGTTCGGGATAAACAGACCGCTTACACGGCATCCCTAATCAGCCTAAATGTATTGTTGTCTGGTTGGTGTCTATGTAATCAGAGCCTCGCTGCGAATATTGTGGGTTCCGTACAGTCGTTAGGAAGATCTCAAGAAGATGAAATGATGATTTTTGAGATGTTGAACTCTGGGAATATTCTCGGAGCTCTTGTGTTTATACACGGAGATAGAAATCCGAATATGAAAGCGATTATGCGTATAAATGATTTAGATTCACAAGGTAGACCTTTACCAGATCCGCAAAATGCTATCGATATACTCTATGAAAATATTGATCCTTATAGTGTGCGTGCCATCACAGTAGTGGGGGATTTGGCAGGAGAAGATCTAGAACGAGATAACAATCTTATCAGAGAATCCCAACGTATTTTTGAGAGGTTGGGTGAAAGCTTGCCGGTGACTGCAACGGGATTAGGTTATGACATATGGAATGGTGGTAATGAAGATCTAAATGCAAGATATGATGAAACAAAGCAATTTTTATCTGAGCATCCCCCCACATCTACATCTATGATATTTTCATTCCTGCGGGCTGTTCGTGGTGCACCAAAATTACAGTCACGTATAGAAAAATATCTCCCTTATTCAGGTAAGAAAGCCGCAGGTTTTCTTCTCTCAACATTAATATTGGGTGGGTACTTCCTAGGGTTATTTACCTACCGCCAAATTGACGGGCTATGCGAGGCTATAGGAATTTCTGAACGAGATTTAATGCGACTCATTCTGTCTAGAAAAATAGCGGGAGCGATTCTTCCTAAGCTTTTATAATAAGAATAAAATTTAGTTTTATTCGGTTTCATAAATAGGGGTTTTCATAATTTAATCCCTATTCACTTTTTATATTTCAAGCATTAAACTTGACTTTAAAACACAGGCCTCGTGTTAATAGCGCGGGCGTGATTTTTAAAAAATTCAGGTTTATTTTGTGTTTGAGAAAGACTCTCCTATCATTTCTGTAAAAAATTTAAATAAAGAAATAGGGAATCATCGTATTTTAAACGATATTTCTTTCTCTGTTTATCCGGGTGAAATTTTTGGAATCATTGGACATAGTGGTTCTGGGAAAAGTACACTGTTGCGTTGTTTAGATCTCCTTATTTCACCAACTTCGGGATCTATCTCTATTGCGGGATTCCATAATCTTAATTCAAACAAAGAAATTTCTCGTTTAGCCTTTGCTAAGCGTGTTGCTTATATTTCTCAAAGCTGGGGACTGTTTTTGGCAAAAACGGTATTCGAAAATATAGCTTATCCTTTGAAAATTCGTTATCCCGATATGACAAAATCTCTAATTGAAGAGAAAATAGACGATGCTTTGCATTTCTTAAATCTTTATGAAAGGAAACATGCGTATCCTAGTAGATTAAGTGGGGGACAGAAACAAAAGGTCGCTATCGCCATAGCGATTGTATCTGATCCGATTGTTTTGCTTTGCGATGAAATTACCTCGGCATTAGATCCAAGATCAACAGAAGATATTACTGATAAATTACTGCAATTAAATGAGGAAAGAGGGATTACTCAAGTTTTTGTTTCTCATGAAATTGAAGTGGTTAAAAAACTCTGTTGTCAAACTCTAGTTATGCATCAAGGTGCTATTGAAGAATTAGGTCCTACGGAGAAGCTTTTTTTAAATCCTCGCAGCTCGATTACCGAAGAGCTTTTTCACATGAATTCGATTGCTAAAGGAATTTACGATCATAGAGAGAATGAGGAAATTTTAAGATTGGGTTTTCCGAAAGGTTTAGCAGTTCAGAGCATGATCAGTCAGATAATTCAAAATGGAGAAATTTCTATCAATATCCTTTCTGGAGATATCAATCTCTTCCGTAAGGTCCCCTTAGGCTTCCTTATAGTGGCTTTATCTGGAAATAAAGAACAAAGAGAACGAGCAAAGGAGACTCTTGTAGAGAAGGGCGTTATTATACAACAATTCCACAAATCAAGATAGTGAGGATGGAGTATGCAAGTAGATATGATCTATCTGTTGATTAAAGAAACAGGAAGCACTCTATATATGGTGGCTGCGTCTTTCTTCTTCTCATCAATTTTAGGTGGGCTTTTAGGATTGGGACTTTTTGTAACAGCTCCTTATGGATTAAAACCAATGAAGAGTATCTATTCAGGAACTTCCATTGTATTGAGTTTCCTTACAGCCATTCCCTTTGCTATTTTAATTGTTATCCTATTCCCAGTAACGCGATGGATAGTGGGGACATCTTTAGGAGCAACAGCCTCCATAGTTCCTTTAACTTTGGGCGCTTTACCTCTAGTGGCTTCTTTCGTATCCGATGCATTACGTACAGGAGCATTGACATGTATTGAGCCGTCTATTGCTTTAGGAATACCTAAAATGAAAATAGTAAAAGATATTCTTTTCCCAGAAATCTTTCCACAGCTGATCTTTTCGTTAAAATCATTAATTGTGCACCTGATTGCCTGTTCTACTTTTGCTGGATTTGTTGGAGGTGGAGGATTAGGACAGATTTTATTGCAATATGGTTATTATCGTTTTGATTTTTCCATAACTTTATCTGTGTTGGTTATTACTTTATTTTTTATTGAAGGCATCCGGATTTTAGGAGATACTTGGGGCCGACGCATACTAAAACGTCGGGGGATTTTATGAAAAAAATAAAAACACTAGCGTTAATTGCCTTGCTAGCCTGTTTAACCGGATGTAGTAAAAATTCTGAAGAGATTTTACGCATTGCTGCAAGTCCTACACCACACGCTGAGCTTCTCTACAGCTTGCAAAAAGAAGCAAAATCCTTGGGATTATATCTCAAAATACTTCCTGTGGATGATTATCGTGTGCCCAATCGTTTGCTTTTAGATAAGCAAATAGAGGCTAATTACTTTCAGCATGAAGATTTTTTAAAGGATGAATGCTCACGTTATCAATGTGAAGGAAAGCTTGTTGTTTTAGCTAAAGTACACTTAGAACCTATGGGGTTATATTCTAATAAAATTCACTCTATTGAAGAGCTTAAAAACAAAAAGCAATTACGGATAGCTGTTCCTGTAGATAGAACAAATGAACAACGTGCTCTGGATTTATTGCGAGATTGTGGTTTGATTGCTTATAACAAAGTTTCTCATCTAGATGTTACTGCGAAAGATGTTTGTAGTTGTGGAGATAGAAAAGTTGTTATTATAGAGATCGCAGCACCGTTATTAGCATCTTCGTTACCTGATGTAGATGCAGCTGTAATCCCTGGAAATTTTGCTATTGCTGCAGGATTTTATCCTCATAAAAATAGTCTTTGCCTAGAAGATGTGCATACATCTAAATATACTAATGTTGTTGTTGTGCGTGCTGAAGATGTAAATGATTCGCGAATGCAAAAACTACGTCAATTATTTGAGAGTGATTCTGTCAAAGACTTCTTTGATGCTAAATACAAAGAAAGTTTTTTACTCCAATAATAAATCTAGCCCACACGTTAAAGTGGGCTGAATCAATTCATGGGTTTCTGAATAAAAATATACATTTTCAGACAGTGATTTTCCTTGAGGGATTTTTTCTTATAACCTATTCTTTCTCCTGATTATTAGAGATTTGCAAAGAAATAAGGGAGAGTCTATGTCGGGTTTTATAAATTTAGGTCCTAAAACTCCTTTAGGTTCTCCTTTTGAAACCTCTTTATTTCCAGACAACGCAGGAATAAATCTTTTGGGCTCAATTCCTATAGTCGGAATATTTGTTGGTGTAAAACGTATTGCTGCAATTTCGAAATATAGTGCGACTTTTGGATCTGATACTGGAGTTAGTCGAGTTATTATTGAGGACCTGGGCAATGGAAATTACTGTACACAAAGTATAACCTCTTATACGCGAGGCCACTATTTCAGAGGGATTGCAGAAATTTTAGGTTTGGGGATTGTTCTGACAATTTTGGAATGTGTCGCTAGCATCTTTCAGTTTCTTATTTTGCTTGCACTCGTTTTGATCGCACTTCTTGCATTTATCGTTATTACCCCCATTACTTTTGCATGTTCCGTAGTTTTAGACCTATTGCCCAGAAAAGAGATCGTTAACAAAGATGCATTCAAAGAAATGAGTGAGAGCGATTACGCAGAGAGAGTGAAAGATAAGAAGGGTGATTGGGTCGAAGAAAAAGTCAGCGCGGTTTCAATCTTTAAGAAAATTATAAATGAAAAAGTTTTCCCTTCTTAAATATTCTATTCGATTGTTGTTTAATTTTTATCAAGAACAGGACATGAATAAGCCATGTTGTTGTCTAGAAAAGATCGCCAAAAGGAACGTTTAAAGCTGTATTGACTTTTTTCGTGTTGCTGGATATAAGGCATTCTTTTAATGCAACGTATGATTAGACATTTATGTTGTATTTCTTTTAGGTGTTTTATGTTTCCTTTCTTTAAAAATCGAGAGTTGCACAAAACGAAAACTTCTAAAAAAACAGCTTCTACAATTAAGCATGCAAAGCATTACTTAAACGGGTATTTAAAGAAAATAGAGCACATTGTTGCCGCCAACCCTAAAGAAGTGATAGAAGCATGGAATGAAATGTTGGGAACCAAGTATAATGGAATGTTCCAAGCTTTAGGATTTAAGGATCATATTCTATTAGTAAAGATTTACAATTCTTCTTTATACGCTTCACTAAAGCAAACGCATCAAAGCAGTTTAATCGCTCGCTTGCACCAAGTAGTTCCTCACGCTAAGATCAAGGAAATACAGTTTTTGTTAGGATAATGTATGGACGCAAAAGAAAAAAGTTACGACGCCTCAGCTATTACCGTTTTAGAAGGGCTTCAAGCCGTTCGTGAGCGTCCTGGGATGTATATTGGAGATACTGGGATTACAGGACTTCATCATTTGGTGTATGAAGTTGTAGATAACAGTATCGACGAGGCCATGGCAGGCTATTGTTCTGAAATCTATGTGAGGATTTTGGAGGATGGTGGTATTACTATATCCGATAATGGTCGAGGTATTCCAATACAGATTCACGAAAAAGAATCTAAAAAACAAGGTAGGGATGTTTCTGCTTTAGAAGTTGTTCTGACAGTGCTTCACGCTGGAGGGAAATTTGATAAAGATAGCTACAAGGTCTCCGGAGGATTGCATGGTGTCGGAGTGTCTTGCGTTAATGCTTTGGCAGAAAAGCTCGTGGCAACGGTTTATAAAGATAAGCAAGCTTATCAAATGGAGTTTTCTAGAGGGATTCCTGTAACAGCTTTGCAAACTTTAGGAGCTACGGAAAAGCAAGGGACAGAAATCACTTTCTATCCTGATAATAAGATCTTTTCTTCTTGTGTTTTCGATCGCTCTATTCTTATTAAAAGGCTAAGAGAACTCGCATTCTTAAATCGAGGCATAACTATCGTTTTCGAAGATGATCGTGATGTTAGTTTTGACAAGGTGGTCTTTTTCTATGAAGGAGGAATTCAATCTTTTGTTAGCTATTTAAACCAAAATAAAGAGAGCCTTTTCTCTGAGCCTATTTATATTTCAGGGATACGGGCAGGGGATGATGGCGACATTGAATTTGAAGCAGCTCTTCAATGGAATTCTGGATATTCTGAATTAATTTATTCTTATGCGAATAATATTCCTACCCGTCAAGGGGGGACGCATCTTACGGGATTTTCTACGGCATTAACTCGTGTACTTAATGCTTATATTAAAGCTCATAATCTAGCTAAAAATGATAAGCTATCTTTAACAGGAGAAGATATCCGCGAAGGACTCACTGCGGTAGTTTCTGTTAAAGTTCCCAATCCTCAATTTGAAGGTCAGACTAAACAAAAATTAGGAAATAGTGATGTAGGCTCCGTATCACAACAGATCACAGGAGAAACATTAGCGACATTTTTTGATGAGAATCCTCAAATTGCGAAGATGATTGTAGAGAAGGTTTTCATTGCAGCTCAAGCTAGAGAAGCTGCGAAGAAAGCTCGAGAGCTAACATTAAGGAAGAGTGCTTTGGATAGTGCACGACTTCCAGGAAAACTTATCGATTGCTTAGAAAAGGATCCTGAAAAATGTGAGATGTACATTGTAGAAGGAGATTCTGCCGGAGGTTCAGCTAAGCAAGGTAGGGATCGTCGTTTCCAAGCTATCCTTCCTATTCGAGGTAAGATCTTAAACGTAGAGAAAGCTCGTTTACAAAAAATTTTCCAAAACCAAGAGATTGGAACAATCATAGCGGCTTTAGGTTGTGGTATTGGTTCGGACAATTTCAATTTAAGTAAGTTGCGTTATCGACGCATAATCATCATGACAGATGCTGATGTTGACGGTTCTCACATTCGCACACTGCTGTTAACATTTTTCTACCGTCATATGACGGCATTAATTGAAAATGAATGCGTTTATATAGCCCAGCCTCCTTTATATAAAGTAAGTAAGAGAAAAGATTTCCGTTATATCCTTTCAGAAAAGGAAATGGATGACTATCTCTTAACATTAGGAGTTGGAGATAGTAAACTTGCTTTCAAAAATGGGGATCGTGAAATAAGCGGAGAGGCATTAGATAACTTTGTAAAGCTTATTTTAAACGTAGAAAACTTTATAGTTGCTTTAGAGAAAAAAGCGGTACCCTTCTCTGAATTTTTAGAGATGAGAAAAGAAACTTCAGGATATCCTCTATACTATTGTCCTCCGAAGAGTGGAAAGCAAGGGGGACGCTATTTCCATTCTACTGAAGAGAAGGATCAAGAGATTCTAAATTCTGAAGATCCCGATTCCGTAAAGGTTATTGAATTATATAAAACAGCTGTTTTCGCAGAGATTCAAGAAGAGCTTCGCGATTATGGTTTAGATATTCGTCATTATCTTAATCCAAAAGATTCTGAAATGGTGATTACAAATGAAGATTCAAAAACCCTTCCGTACACTTGCTATACTTTAAAAGAAGTTATTGATCATCTTAAAGCCCTTGGAAGAAAGGGAATAGAAATCCAACGCTATAAAGGTCTTGGAGAGATGAATGCAGATCAGCTTTGGGATACGACTATGAATCCTGAACAAAGAACTTTAGTGCGTGTATCATTGAAAGATGCTGTAGAGGCAGATCATATCTTTACCATGCTTATGGGAGAAGAGGTGCCTCCGAGAAGAGAATTTATCGAAAATCACGCTCTATCAGTTAAGATGAACAATTTAGATATTTAGGAGACAGTTATCACTATGTTTAACAAAGAAGAAATCATTGTCCCTAAAAACCTAGAAGAAGAAATGAAGGAAAGTTACCTTCGTTATTCTATGTCGGTCATCATTTCCCGAGCACTTCCTGATGTTCGTGATGGTTTAAAACCATCACAGAGACGCATTCTTTATGCGATGAAACAATTAAATCTTACTCCCGGAGCCAAACATCGTAAATGTGCTAAGATTTGCGGTGACACCTCTGGAGACTACCATCCTCATGGTGAAAGTGTTATTTATCCTACATTAGTCCGCATGGCTCAAAATTGGGCAATGCGTTACCCATTGGTAGACGGTCAAGGGAACTTTGGTTCTATTGACGGTGACCCTGCCGCTGCTATGCGTTATACAGAGGCTCGTCTAACGCATAGTGCAATTTTCCTAATGGAAGATTTGGATAAAGATACCGTAGATATGGTGTCTAACTACGATGAAACGAAACACGAGCCTGTTGTTTTTCCTTCAAAATTTCCTAACCTTCTTTGTAATGGTTCTTCAGGTATTGCTGTTGGTATGGCAACAAATATCCCTCCACATAATCTTGGAGAGTTAATTGAGGCCACATTACTCGTATTGAGCAATCCTAATGCTTCTATTGAAGAAATCTTGGAAGTTATGCCTGGTCCTGATTTCCCAACAGGAGGATTAATTTGTGGTGGTGAGGGTATTCGCTCTACCTACCATACAGGAAGAGGTAAGATAAAAGTTCGTGCACGTCTTCATGTAGAAGAGAATGCAGATAAGCATCGCGAGAATATTATTCTTACCGAGATGCCTTATAACGTAAATAAGTCTAGATTAATCGAACAAATTGCGGATCTTGTCAATGATAAGACGTTGGCAGGAATTTCAGATGTTCGGGATGAATCAGATAAAGATGGTATCCGAGTTGTCCTTGAGCTAAAGAAAGGGGAATCTTCGGAAATTGTTATCAATCGTCTCTATAAGTTTACTGATATTCAAGTAACTTTTGGCGCAAATATGCTAGCCTTGGATAAAAATCTTCCAAGGACTATGAATATTCATAGAATGATTTCTGCATGGATACGTCATCGTACAGAAGTTATCCGTAGAAGAACACGCTATGAATTAAATAAAGCTGAAGCCCGCGCGCATATTCTTGAAGGTTTCTTAAAAGCTCTTTCTTGCTTAGACGATGTTGTTCGGACAATTCGCAATAGTGATAGTAAGGAACATGCTAAACATCAGCTGATTGAGAATTTTGGATTTACCGAGTATCAATCTGTAGCTATTCTTGAGTTGCGTTTGTACCAACTTACAGGATTAGAAGCTGAGAAAATTCAGAAAGAATACGATGAATTGCTGAATAAAATTGCCTATTATAAACGTGTTCTTGCTGACGAAGGTCTAGTCAAAGATATCATTAGAAATGAGCTGCAAGATATTCAGAGAGTTCATAAAACTCCTCGTAGAACTACGATAGAATTTGATGCTGATGATATTCGTGATATTGAAGATATCATCACTAATGAACCTGTAATCATTACCATATCAGGTGATGATTACGTAAAAAGAATGCCTATAAAAGTCTTTAGAGAGCAGAAACGCGGTGGTCACGGAGTTTCTGGATTCGATATGAAGAAAGGTTCGGATTTCTTAAAAGCGGTTTATTCAGCATCCACAAAAGACTATCTATTAATCTTTACTAATTTTGGCCAATGTTACTGGCTGAAAGTATGGCAATTACCCGAAGGTGAAAGACGGGCTAAGGGTAAGCCAATTATTAATTTCCTTGAAGGTATCCGTCCTGGAGAACAGCTGGCAGCAGTTCTTAATGTTAAGAACTTTGAAAATGCTGGATTCTTATTCCTGGCAACGAAGCACGGTGTTGTTAAGAAGGTAGCTCTTGATGCCTTCAGCAATCCTAGAAAGAAAGGTATTCGTGCTTTAGAAATAGATGATGGAGATGAACTCATCGCTGCTGCGCATATTACCAGTGAAGAAGAAAAGGTCATGCTCTTTACTAGATTAGGTATGGCGGTACGTTTCCCTCATGATAAAGTACGCCCTATGGGAAGAACGGCACGCGGTGTACGTGGTGTTTCATTGAAAAATGAAAATGATCGCGTAGTTGCTTGTCAAATTGTTAGAGATGATCAATCTGTTCTTGTTGTTTGCGATAACGGTTTCGGAAAACGTTCTCAAGTAGGAGACTTCCGAGAAACTAACCGCGGTGGTGTTGGAGTACGCTCTATTCTTATTAACGAGAGAAACGGAGATGTTCTTGGAGCTATTTCTGTTACAGATCACGACAGTATCCTACTGATGTCAGCACAAGGACAAGCTATCCGTATTAATATGCAAGATGTACGTGTTATGGGAAGATCTACTCAAGGTGTACGCTTAGTTCATGTTAAAGATGGCGATATCCTAGTTGCTATGGAAAAACTCTCTTTCAATGAAGATGAAACTTTATCAGATATTGAAGAAGAGACTACCTCGCCACAAGTGTAAAGGAATAATGTTGTGTTTATAGTTATTGAAGGATGTGAAGGTTCAGGGAAAAGTTCCTTAACAGAACTTCTAAAGGATAGACTAATATCTGAGGGGAAGGCAGTTGTTGCTACTAGAGAGCCCGGAGGGTCTCTTCTAGGAGAGCAGGTTCGTAATTTAATTTTAGAGCCATCTACAACGTCAATTTCCCCTTACGCGGAATTATTTCTATTTCTTGCTGCACGCGCACAGCATATAACTGAAAAAATACTTCCAGCTTTAGAATCGGGAAAAATTGTGATTTGTGATAGATTCCATGATTCTACAATTGTCTATCAGGGAATAGCTGAGGGATTAGGTAAAGATTATGTCACAAACCTTTGTTACCATGTCATAGGAGAACAAAAGTTCCTTCCTAATCTTACATGTCTTCTAGATATTCCTCCCGACGAAGGACTAAGAAGAAAACAAAAGCAAAAGTCCTTAGATAAATTCGAGGATAAGCCTTTGGCATATCATACAAAAATTCGTGAAGGATTTTTATCTCTTGCCGAAGCACATCCTAATAGCTATCTTATTTTAGATGGGAGACAACCCATCGAAGAGTCTCTTAATAAAGTTATGACTGCTTATACAGAATTAGCGTTATGCAAATAGAAGAAAAGGTTGTTAATCAACCCTGGGAAGCTTTACTTGATAATATCAGTCAAGGAAAGATCTTTCATGCAATTTTATTGCATGGGAATTCGTTAACTGTGCTTTCTCAATATGCATACAATTTAGCGGCGCATATACTTCTTAAAGACACTCCCGAAGCACAATACAAGATTTCTCAACGCATTCATCCTGATATTCATGAATTTTTCCCTTCAGGGAAAGGAAGATTGCATTCTATAGAGATTCCTAGGGATATCAAAAAAGAGATAGGAATTCTTTCGTATGAAGCGTGTTATAAAATCTATATTATTCATGAAGTAGATCGTATGACTTTACCAGCGATCTCTGTATTTTTAAAAGTACTAGAGGATGCTCCTTCACATAGCGTCATTTTACTCACATCTACAAAGCTACAGCGCATACCTGCTACGATTCTTTCTCGTAGCTTATCTATATACATTCAAGGTGACGAGAATATAGCTCCAGATAAAGATGATCTTGAGTATCTCTTAAAATATGCCTCTGGACAGATGAAAATCACAGAAGTAGGACAAATAGTTAAAGGTAGCGCTGATACGGATAAGCAAGTTCTTAGAGATAAAGCAAAATACCTTTTAGAAATTCTTCTTAAATTATTTAGAGATCGATTTATGCTTTCTTTAAATATTAGCGCAAGCGCAATGACATACCCTAAATACGCTGAGGATATTCTTAATCTACCTATACTACCTTTAGAAAAGGTGTTGATTATTGTGGAGAAGGCTTATCAAGCTTTGGATAATTCTTCGTCAGCGACAAGTTGTATGGAATGGGTTGCCTTACAACTCGCATCACTGAAGAATCGTTTAATGCATTAACTTAAGGTACTTGTCCATAGGGGAATAGTTTCTTGCATTTTTTGTAACACAAGAGCAGGAATCTCATGCCCCCCATTAAAAGAAATAAATTCTCCCTGTAGACGTGAGGACAGGAGTTTATTTAATCTTTCACCGTGATAATAAGGTAAAATGGTGTCTTGATATCCATGACTTTGAATAAAAGGAACTTTAGCACAAAGATTCACATTATTTTCCCAGCCCTTGTCTAATAGTAAAGCCCCAGAATAAATTAAAGCTCCTCGATAGGGAATTTTAGAAGATAGCACAAGATGTGTTGTCATCATAGCACCCTGACTGAACCCACCAAGAATAACGTCATATCGAGGACGATCCAATTCTTCAATAAGATTCTCTAAAGCTATTTTAGGTTTTTCAAAATCTATATTAAATAAAGTTTGATACTGTTGTTCTGTTTCTGGAGTAATATCAGGATTCGAAATCAAACTTTGAAATAAAGGAACATCTAAAGGAAACCATGCTCTTCCACCACCAAATTCATAGGGAAGTTGTTCTATCCCATGAGGAAATATCCATGTGGGACGTACACCTTTGAAAGGACATGCTGAAGGAAAAAATGCTAAGTTATCAGCATCTGCTCCATAACCATGACAAAAAATAATAACAGGATCATCAGGATCTCCAGGACATACTATAGCGTCTAATCCAGCAAACTTACGACGAAAAAATGAATACTCCATGTATGCTCTCAAAGGTAATTTTTTGTGAAATTCTAGATCAAGTTAGTCGGATTGATTTTAGAGATCAAGGCTTTCTTATAAATCAGTAAGATATAGAAAAAATTAGAACTTTTTCTTCTATAAAGGAAGGGATTAATGTCATTTATATTAAATAACTTTAATCTGCTTTATAAAATAGAAGCCGTATTTAAAAAACTTGGATTTAGAAATATGACTATGCTAAAGTCTTTTCAGGCAAATACTAAACCAGATTTTTACTAAGTTAACTATTTGATATTTTTGCTTAAAAAGTACTGAAAGTTATTAATTCTGGAGCTTTTATGTCCGTTACTGATCCAGATTTTTATTTGCACCAAGCTGCGGATTATTTACATCGAGGAAAGGTTATAGCCTTTCCTACAGATACTGTCTATGGTTTAGCCGTAGCATTAAATGCTCTAAATGCTGAAGAGCGTATTTATTCTCTAAAACATAGAGATAGAAAGAAGTCTTTAGTTGTCTATGTAAATACACTTGAGGATATTGAAAAACTATCAGGTTATCCTCTATCTTCACAGGCTATTAAACTGGCTCATGAGTTCCTCCCAGGACCTTTAACTTTGCTCGTAGATCATAAAAATTCTAGATTTTCTCAAGAGAAATTAGGCTTTAGGATTCTTGCTCTTCCTATAATAAAGAGATTAATCGATTTATCGGGTCCTTTACTTGGAACTTCTGCAAATATTTCCAATTGTCCTCCAGCAATAGTTGCTGATGAGGTTATTGAGGATTTTCCAAATGAAGATATTTTCATTATCCCCGGTGCATGTTCCTTTGGATTAGAATCAACCGTAATATCTACAAATCCGTTAAAGATATATCGTGAGGGAATAATCTCTCGTCACGCTATTGAAGAGATTATGGGAGAAAGAATAGAACCGTGTTTAGCTTGCCACACGTTTTCTCAACATATTAAAATTTACACTGTAAGAGATGGCGAAGCCTTAAGAGAGTTTCTTGATCGCCATCCTGATTTTCAAGGTGTCATTTGTGAAGATCCTCAATCATCTAACTTTTATCCTACATTAAGAAAAGCATTGAAATCTTCGAAACCAGAAGCTGTATTTGTCTATAATCAGCAGACATCTTTATATCCCGAACTCATCTCTTATCTAGCACCTTATACTTATACCCATACCAGGTGAATTTCATGATCATAGATATGCACTGCGACCTTCTTTCTCATGAAACCCTTTCCGACCAAGATCCCTCTGTTCGCTGTTCTCCTAGCCAACTACTTTCCGGGGGAGTCAATAAACAAGTATGCGCTATATTTACTGAACATAGCGAAAGTTCTCCAAGTGCTGATAAACAAAATCAACTATTTTTCACTCTTCCAGAATCAGATAAACGTATCCAACTTATCTCGTTTGATTCCGATATTTTAGATAAAGACAGTAATAAGAACTCGCTCTCAATTATTCGCAGTATAGAAAACGCCTCTGGATTAGGTTCCGATTACCAATATCTCGGGGAACTACTCAGTAAGCTGACAGATCTATTTTCTAAGGGGCCTATTGCTTATTTAGGTATTGTCTGGAATGGAAGAAATCGTTTTGGAGGCGGTGTTTTTGACCCTTATAAACTCACTGCTGACGGCAAACGTCTATTAGAGGTTATGGAACAATTAGCTATTCCCATAGATCTCAGCCATTGTTGTGATAGGCTCGCCGATGATATTTTAGACTATACTCTAGATAAACTACCTACTATGCAGGTTCTCGCTAGTCATTCCAACTTTCGAGAAGTTCAAAATATCCCCAGGAACCTTACCTGTGCTCATGCAAAAGAAATTGCATCTAGAGGCGGGGTGATCGGCTTAAATATTGTGAATTACTTTGTAGGGTCGTCTTTAAAAGATTTGCAACAGCATATCTACCACGCTGAAAAAATAGGAATCTTGGATAGACTTGTCCTAGGAACAGACTTTTTCTATTCTGATGAAAATGAGAAGTTTTTCCCCGAATGCTCCACAGCTAAAGATCACCCGAATATCCACAGCATTCTACGCGATAGTTTACATGCAAAAGATTTGGAAAATATACTTTGGCGATCTGCTCAAGCATTTTTAAATCAAACCCTGCGTCGTCAACAAGAAAGAAGAACAATTCGTTTAGATATATAAAAAAAGCCCGAAGCATACATTTCGGGCTTTTCTTGTAAGATAGTGCTAGGGAAGATTAATCTATGAGTCTTCGTTAGCCTCTTCAGATTCATCTACATCGTTATCTTGTTGGTTTCCATCAGAAGATCGATCATTTGACGAAGCACCCTCAGAAGTAACTATTCCAGACGATGAGCCGCTTTTTGATAATTTCCTATTTTCCCACCAATTATTCAAACGACTGCGTACAGTTGGGCTACCATCACTACCGTTTAACGAAAGACTAGAACCACTTCTTCTTACCAAAGTAGGAGACGGTGCCTGTTCCACTCTAGTTAAACGTTGTTGTATTTGATCAATTGTGGATCTAGCCGCGTCTAATTGCGCTGTTTTTTCAAGTAATTGACGATTTAATTTAGTAGTTTCTGTATCAAAATCGGCAGTCAATCTCTCTATCATAACTTGTTGGTTAGTAAGAACTCTATCGAGATCCGAACTGAGGTTAGCTATACGAGAAGCTTTTTCTTGAATATCCGCAGTCAGCTCTGCAATTCTAGTTTCAAGTTGCTGTACTTTATCTCTCTGAGAAGTCAATTCAGTCTGAAGTCCTTGAATCTGCTCTTCTTTTTGCTGAATGGTAGTTTCAGCTTCTTGTAGGCGTGTCTGAAGTGCGGTATTTTCTTCTCTAGCCTGAGTCAATCCCTCTTCAGATTCCTGTAAACGTGATTGTAGATCGGCAACAGTTTGTTTCTCTGTCTCAAGTTCTCCAGAAACTTCTCCAAGCTGTCTTTGAGATTCACCCAGTTCTGTTTGTAGACGGGTAGCCTCTTCAGTTTTTTGCTCGACTAATCCCTTAACTCTCATAATCTCGCTAGCTAACACATCTTCTTCTTGATGGGATCCAGAGGGCTTTCTGAGAATGCGCATAGCTATACCAAAGGAGATCAAACTGGTGCCTAAGGCAAGAACTGTGGCTCCCAAAGCAATAGAGAACGCAGAAGGTAAACTAGCAATCGTAAGGGTTAAGAGTAGGATTCCAGATATAAATAAAATAATACCCACAGCGATAAGCGTGAGGCTAACAACCTTACGACTAACATGGGAATCCTGACAGACCCGCTTTAATACGGAAACCTTTTCTATTGCCTCTTCATGAGAGGAGGAACGTGATATAGGAGAAGTCATACTCGAAACTATTTAAAATAATAAAATCGATAAAAATTTTAACAAATAGGTTATTAATTTTCAGTAAAAAGAAAGAAAACAAGATCTTGTGATATAGAAAGATTTTAATTTTGTTTTTCAGACAAACAACAAAAAATACAAACCACAGAAATTAAAGGGTTAACATTTTTATAATAAAGTTTTAACTCTTTAAAAACTAAAGGATTATCAAGATTTCTTTGCAATTAAACACTATTACGACGCTGCGATTTTGGCCATAGATTATCAGTCCCCTCGCTGGCATCTTCAAAATCCTCATCAGATTCATCGCCATCGCTACTAATAGATGAAATTTCAGTCTGTTCATTTCCTCTTTGTGTTTCAATAGAGGGTGGAGGAGTAATAGCTAGCAAATTGCCCAAAAAGATTCCTTCTGATTCTGGAATAGTAGTAGTAGTTTTTCGTATAGTGGGTAGGAAAGAGCCTAACAATTGTGTTGTAGACGAAATAGATGAAGAAATTGTACCTAACCAAGAAGAGGTTGTGGGAGCAGGGGCGGTCACTTTCTCTAGTTCTAAACCTGAAATTCGATTTTTGTAGTGGGTAATTTGAGCATTTTTTGAAGTAATTTCAGTAATTAGATTTAAATTTCTAGCATTAGCTTCCCGAAGATTGCTCTCTAATAGATTTGAACGCGACGTTGCACTTTCTAAACCTTTTTCAAATACCGTTCTTTCTGTTTTTCTCAACTCTTGTTCATATTGCATTAAATACAGATGGGTAACTCCCTGAGCACTTAAACTAAAAGCTCGGATATCTTGAAGACCTCCGATAAACAAGGCGGCTCCTGTAATGCCTAAACCCAAACTAATTCCAGGTCGGAACCAGGTAGTTATCAAAAGCTCTGAAATAACAGCGCCGACTATGCAGCCTATGCCAATAACAATTTCGCTTAATGCGATTAATGTTCTAGTTTTTCCCATACAATGCACCCTGCCATAGGTTAGCACGTCTAACGAGGAGGGGAAGAGTATAGATAAAACGGGTTCTGTATTCTTTTCTTTTGGAATGGGTAATCCTTGATCTCTAAGAGCACTTTTTATTTCTAGATAGTTTTTTCTCCAAATAGCGTTTTGACAATAAACAACTTTGAGACAGTAGGCAATCACCGCAGAGCCAATAACAATTCCAGAAACTCCTAGAGAAATACTTAAAGCTGAAGTGAGTCCTAGAGGAAGGATTAATACGCACACCCCAACAAGAAGTAGGATAATACCTACAGCAAAGGCGCCAATAACAGCTAGAAAAGTCTGTCTCTCATTTTTAATAAAGCTTCGGTTATTCGCCAAAACAGAAATATTTCTTACTTGATTCTCTGAATTTCCAACCCGAATTTCAGCAGGAATAGCCATAAAACTAACAAAAAAAAACATTCTTAAAAGAAATATGCTACCATCTGATTATAAATCATGTAAATCTAATTTTGTTTTAAATACTCAAAGCTAGTTTGTATTATTATATAACAAAAATAATACTATTTTTTTGAATTTAAGAAATGAGAGTGGCTCCACAAGTATGTGGAGCGGCCTCTCAAATTTTGATTAATTAGAAGAAAAGCTACAAGACTGGTTCTTGTAATGAGATTGAATGACTTCAACAGCGTCTTCTGATGAATCAACTAGGTATAAGTTTTGTGGACATGTGTGAGTGTAATGTAAATTTTTCATCCACTCTACCAAAGGTCCCCAAAACTGCGTGCCTACTAGGACAACGGGATTTGGAGTCTCTTGATACCTAAAGTTATCTAAAGCGAAGAAGACCTCATCTACCGTACCTAACCCTCCGGGGAAGACGATACAACCTGAAGAATTTCCGATCATTCCCTGTAAACGGTGGGAGATATGCGAAACCTGACAATAATTTCCTTGAGGTATATGATCATTCAGGTCTTCACCCTTTAAGATGAATCCTAAAGATGTTCCTCCTGCCTGTGAGGCTCCAGCGTTAGCCGCTTCCATAATTCCAGGACCAGATCCTGTAACCACGGAATAGCCATTCTTAGCTAATAAATGACCGGTGGTTTGAGCCTTTTTATAATTTTCATCTGTAGTATAGCATCCCCCCGCTACAACTATCCATGGACCGTGATCTTGATGAAATTCAGTCGAACAGACGATCTGTTCACAATCATTAATGTGCTTAGCTTCCCATTCCTGAGAAGATACCGCTGATGTGGGAATACACATCAATAACGCAAAACAAATAAACCGCATTTTATAAAAAACTAATCTCATAAATAAACATAATATTTATATCTAAAGCTAAGCATTTTAATTATTTATAAATATAAAAGTCCATGCACAAGAAAGTGTTTTATAAACTTTACACAATTTTAATTATAAGATAGCGTGTATAAAACATTCCTATTTCAGGTGTATATTGAGTCGCGAATCAGAGGTATTTTTCGAAGATTTGTTAATTAAATAATTTAAGGATTAAAAAGTTTCTATTATGCAAATGAAATATTTTAAACAGTTGTTAAACATGAAATATGCCCTATTTTCGGCTATATTTTTATCCGCAACTACAATATTCGCTTTGACATTTCCAGAAATTTCATCAGCATTTCCTGAGAAAGGATTCACAACACTATTGATTGGAGGGTGTGCTTTTTTCTGTGCCAGAACAGTGGGGATCTTAATGAATCGGATCATCGATTACAACATAGATAAGAAAAACCCCAGAACCTCTTCTAGGGTATTACCTAGAAAGAAACTCTCATTCAACTTTGTTTCATTAGTTATGACTATAGCCTTGTTCTTCTTTGTCATTCTAAGCATGTTTTTAAATGAAGAATGTACATGGCTAGCTTTAGTATCCATTATTCTTATGGCTGTTTATGCTTATGCAAAACGTGTTACTTACTTATCTCATTGGATGTTGGGATTAATTTATTATCTGGCAATTCTTATGAATTTTTATGCCTTATCCTCAGGCCCTCTTTCTTTAAAAATGTTCACTATAGTTTCTTTGTGGGGAATAACAGCAGCGATGATCATTGCTGCTAATGATATTATCTATGCAATTCAAGATTTAGATTTTGATAGAGAAGAAAAGCTCTATAGCATCCCTGCATGTTTTGGGAAAGAAAAGGCTATTCGCATTGCCTCAGGATGTCTAATAATCAGCCTGGTTTCCTATTTAGCAATGACTTTTCTTGCATCTTTTACTAAATTAAGTCTTCTATTATCTCTTTTCCCCATCCTAGTCATTTTCAGAACCATTAAAAACTACCATAACATGGATAAAAAAAATGCCAATCTTGAGAGATGTTTTTTTAGGGGAAACGTCTACCTTGCTTTATCCTTTTTCGTAGTCATGGTAAGTTTATCACTTTCATAATGATGGATACGCATGAAACGTTATATCGTAGGTATATCTGGAGCCTCAGGAATAGTATTAGCCGTAAGGCTAATAGAAGAACTATCTAGAATGAAACATAATGTTGAGGTAATTCTATCTCCAGCAGCGATGAAAACGCTGTATTATGAACTTGAGACCTCCTCTTTACTTTCTTTAATTCCTGAAGAAAACCATCCCTACATCCATCAGCACAAGATCAAGTCTATAGAGAGTAAACTAGCTTCAGGTTCTTATCCTGTGGATGGTACAGTCATAATTCCTTGTAGCATGGCTACAATAGCAGCTCTTTCTGTAGGATTAGGGGACAACTTATTAAGAAGAGTGGCTGATGTTGCTTTAAAAGAACGTAGAAAATTGATTTTAGTTCCTAGAGAAAGTCCCTTACATGCAATTCATTTAGAAAACTTACTCAAACTATCCCAAAACGGAGCTATCATTTTTCCGCCAATGCCCATGTGGTATTTCAAACCACAAACAATCGAAGATATTACTAATGATATTGTTGGGAAAATTCTATCTCTATTAGATGTAAAAAGCGACTTGGAAAAAGTTTGGGTAAATCCCGCTTAATTAGTGCGTTTACCATTAATTACTTCATGAAGATTTTCAATCGCAATAAATGCGTGGGGATCTTCTCTATGAACGATTTCTTTAAGTTGTGAAAGCTGTAAACGTTCTACAACAATGTAAAGAACATTTCTAGGTTCTCCAGAATATCCACCCTCAGCGTGGATATAAGTAAGACCAACACCCAAATTCTCCATAAGAATATGACCTAGCTTTCTTGGAGAAGAAGTAATAATAGTGACGGACTTTGTGTCTTCAAGTCCTAGAATCACCATATCCATAACCTTCGTTGCTATGCCGTAGGTCAAGAATGACACAAATGCTGTGTGCCAATTTTGATAAACAATTCCCGCTAATGCAAAGATGAAAAAGTTCGCAAAGAGGATAACTTGACCGACAGTATAACCTCTTTTCTTATTGATGATAATGCCTAAAATCTCAGTGCCATCTGTAGATCCTCCATGACGGATAATCAACCCACAACCCACACCAATAATAGCCCCGCCAAAAACTACAGTTTCCATCTCGGATCCTTTGAAAACTATAGGATTAAAACCAAACCATAAGGGTAAGGAGTCAATAAGCCATAGGGCACAAGAAAAGATAATAACCGCAGTCATCATCTGGATTACAAAATATTTACCAATTTGTTTAAAAGCTAAGATAACAAAGGGTAAGTTAAACAATATCAAACAAAATGGAAGATACTTATGGCCAAAGAAATGAGAGGCGATAAGAGACAAGCCAACGATACCACCATCAATAAGTTCATTAGGAACTAAAACCATCTGAACTCCACAGGCAGCAAGAAACCCTCCAAGAATAAACCAACTTAAAGTCTTGGAAAAGTACAGAGGAAAGCTAAACTTCGTTAAACGAGTTCCATGGGGCATTTTCAACCTCTGATTTGAATGTTCGCGAGAGACGGGGCTTGAACCCGCAACTTCCGCCTTGACAGGGCGGTGCTCTAACCAATTGAACTACTCCCGCAAATGGACACGACAGGATTTGAACCTATGACCCCCTGTGTGTAAGACAGGTGCTCTAACCGCTGAGCTACGCATCCAAACAAGATTAGGTGCATACATTAACAGAAGAAATAGTTTAATCACAACCATTTTTACTCCAATAATGAAGAAAGCTCATTATTCTAAGTAAATACTAGAGGAGTTAATCTTATTTTCGCTCTCAACGACGTATAAAGGCTTATTTTCTGTATATGTTGGTTAGATTAGGAATGAGTTTATATATAAGAAATTAGGGCCACAGACCGGCCCTAAAAAAACAAAGATCTACGGACTATTTTCTCATCGCAATGGTATTAGCGAAATTATGAAATCCTGATTGTAGTTGTTCGAATTCTTTCAAAGAAAGAGTTGCTACAGGAGAACTTCTAACTACTAAAGGAGCCACAGAAATATAATTATCTAACATTGCTTGATATTCTTCAGAAGGAACTTCACCTATAACCACAGGACAATTAGTTAATGCAAAAATTTTAGAATCTCCATTGCAAAGTAAGAGTTTAGGAACCCCGCAAGAATATTCTTCTCCACCAGAAACAAATCGCATTCCTTTCCAAGGCTTGCTATTAGCAGGAAAGTTAACATTAAGAACTACAGGATGTGAACCAAAAGGCCTGGATAAAGCGTACAAAGATAAAGACTTTAGTATCTCTGGAACATTAGGATTATTCTCCTGAAAAGAACAGATTCTCTTCTCTTGAGAAAGCCCTATTGCAGGAATTCCATATAAAATAGCTTCCATAGCAGCCCCGGTAGTTCCAGAATAAAAAACATGCCTTCCTGCATTAGACCCGCTATTAATCCCAGACAGCACAAGATCTGGCAAAGCATCTTTAAATAGGTAGCTCAAGGCGATTTTCACACAATCAACAGGAGTCCCAGAAACAGACCAAGCGCCTGCAACAGGCTGAGGATAATCATAAGGTTGTAAAACTACAGATTCACGACAGGTGAAAGCCATGCTTTTTGCTGATTGCTCTGTAGCAGGAGCTACTATATAAATATCAGCAAAATCAGCCTTTAATAAATTGGATACTAATAGGGTCATTCCTTTTGCGGAAATACCATCGTCATTAGTTAATAAAATCTTAATTCTCTTTTTGCTTTGATCAGACTTCTCTGAGACACTCACTTCTTTTTCCTTAGAAAAAGCAGTTGTTGCAGGGAAGCACATTAATAACATGCAAAAAAGATACTGAATTCTAAAAAAATGAATTTTCATAAAAATACTTGTTTAGACTATCTAGGGCATAAAAAATAAACAGATAGAATCATAAATAGCTACGACAAAATATCTATATAATATTTAAAAAAAATTAATTTATAAGATAGTAAGGGGGATATACAAAACGCTTATGCATTTTGAAAAACGCTATTATGCACATTTCTCAAATGAAAAAGTGGGTATCTAAATAGCAATGAGAGATGTGTATTTTTTGACTAAAGAATTTATGAAGTAGATAATTAACTATTCTGAAAAGAATTTTCGATCGGAAATACCTACCCCATTTATTCGTTTTAGACATCAGATAATCTAGTGTCGACTTCAGAACCAACGAACTCTTCAAAATCTTCCTTTAGTTGTTGAAATTCCAATTCACTAGTTAAAGCTAGTGGAGAATTTCTTACTAATAAAGGAACTACTGTAATGTAGTTGTCTAAAAGAGAGCGACATTCATCAGAAATATCTTCATCTATTACTATCTGACAATCACTTAGAGAAAAACTCTTACGTTTACCATCACTACTTAAGAGTTTAGGTAAACCACAGGCAAATTCTTTACCTGTAGGAACAAGTCGCATCCCTTTCCACGCCTCATTACGTTCACTAGCAGGAAAATTAACATTAAAACCTGTAAGAATAGGAAAGGGGGTCGACAAAGCATATAATGATAGCTTTTTCAATAGTTCAGGAGCAGAATCTTCTTGAAAGAAGGAAATATGTTGTTCTTGAGAAAATGCTATTGAAGGGATGCCTGATAAAATAGCCTCCATAGCCGCACCAGCGGTTCCGGAGTAAAAGATATTTCTTCCGGCATTAGATCCATGATTGATTCCCGATAACACAAGATCGGGTAAAGAATCACGGAACAAATCACCCAATGCAAGTTTCACACAATCCACAGGACTACCAGAAACAGACCAAGCACCTGCGACAGGTTGAGGGTAATCAACACTTTCAATAGAGACGGGTTGTGTGTAGGAAAATGACATGCTTTTCCCTGATTGTTCTGTACTTGGAGCTACTATGTATAGATCCGCGAAATTAGCTTTTAGTAAGTTGGCGACTAAAAGACTCATTCCTTTCGCCGAAATACCGTCATCGTTAGTTAATAGAATCTTTAATCTTTTGTTCATAGAATTACCAAGAAAATAAATCTCACTATAAATGTTTTAGTAAGAATAATCTATAAAAATATATTTAATTAGTTTTGTTTTTTTGAGCTTTTGACAACCCGTGTTGTTCAATTGCTAAAGCAATATTATGTCGTGCTTGAGGAAAAACATCTTCTAATAACTTTAAGGCTGCCTCTGTTTTTGTTCTTAAAGAGACAACAGGACAACGACAAGTAACACGAGCAAAGCCACTTTCTTTAGCAAATTTACGTATCCATGATTCGGGAGTAAGAATTAAAGGGCGTAAAATTGTAATATCAAAATGTATCATGTCTAGAACAGGGAGCATCCCTGCAAACTCTGCTTTATGTAAAAGGTTCATTAAAGCTGTTTGCACTACATCATCTCGATGATGCCCAAAAGCTACGGCAGTAGCGCCTATTTCTTTTGCTGCTTGGAAAAGCAGCCGTCTTCTAACCTGAGAACATGAATAGCATTCCGGAGTCTCAGGATCATAAGGGGAGGTTATAGAAGTAAAGGGGACCTGGATTTTATCACAGATATTTGCTAAGTATTTCTGGCTAACTTCTGCGCCACAGGAATATTTCCCGCCAATATTAACAGCATAAAGATCAATTTCAGGAAAACCTCTTCCTGAAATAGCCTTCAGCATTAAAAGTAACGAAAGGCTATCTTTACCACCACTAAGAGCTACAACAATCTTAGTGTGATTTTCTAACATAGAATAAGTGTATAAAGCTTTGCGGACCAAACTTTCTATGCGTTTGCCGGCTTTAATCCAAGGTGGATGTAAATGCAGAATAGACATAGAAAAATAGTAAAAGGATAGAACAAAGCTTGCAATACAATCTTAGTTTATAGGAAAACTTGTAATTGGTTTTTATCCTTATCTTATTTAAACTTTCCTTTAAACGCTTCGCTTTGAAAAGGATTATATGTCAAAAAAAGTTAATAGAAATGATCCATGCCCATGCGGTTCTAATAAGAAATATAAGCAATGTTGTCTTGCTAAAGACAGTCAACCTGCTCGTTACACTTCTGAAGGCAAGTTTAAGTTTTCTGCAGAAGTACTTGCTTCGGGTGAAGAAGGAAATAGCTGCACACAATTATTCCAACGTCTTTCTGAAAGCTTAACATCTGAGCAAAAGCAAGCAATTGATAAATATCACGAAATCACCAAGAATAAAACAGCTCCTGGAAAGAAAACTGTTAAAAAGGCTCAAGCCAAGGAAGACCGTTTGGTTTCAGAGCAACTTAAGAAGCATAATTTTCAAGTTATGGAAACGAATCTCCCTACAGAGCATTCGATTGAACAGACTAATCAGGACACAAGTTTTGTTTCTGAAGACTTTATTCCCACACAAGAAGACTACCGTATATCAGAAAATACTGATTCTGACTTGGAAGAAAATAACCAATAGCGTATAAATTGATTTCCTATTGATTAATAAAGTTTTCTCTTCAAGCAATAGGTTTCCCAAGTTTTCCGCTGGAGTAGCTCAATTGGCAGAGCATTCGATTTGTAATCGAACGGTTGAGGGTTCAAGTCCTTTCTCCAGCATTTTTTGGGGGTGTCGCATAGCGGTCAATTGCATCGGACTGTAAATCCGACTCCTTACGGATACGTTGGTTCAAATCCAGCCACCCCCAAACTCTTCTTTATTCCCCCATCTTTTTTATTACCAATTTAATTATTAAAAGTTAATTTATTTTAAAATAAACAAACTAAACATATTAAAATTGACCAATATTTTATTATCTGATTTTTATTAGAAAAAATTGGAATAATAAAATAATAAATGACTACTTCTAATTCTAATGATAATAATAATGACTGCCATTTCCATGTAGATTCTACTTTGGAAGGTAATGTTGTCGCGGGAAATGTACAAACCAACGACACCAAATCCGATTCGATAGTTTCTACAAATAGCTTTTCTGTAACTGCACCAGGGAATGCTTCCTTTCAAGGAGCTATAAATGTTTCCGGTCTTACATCAGCTAACTCACTCACTATAACAAATGAATCAAGCAATGCTTCTATAGATTTGCATGGCAATAGACTCAGTAACGTAGCTCGACCTACTCATGATTCTTCACCAGTTCCAGCAAACTATATACGATCTCCAGAATATTTTTTCTGTTCACTCACTCAATTCGGAAGAATCAATGTCAATACGGCGGATCCTATTCCGATTATAGGACCTGATAGAATGGTATACCAATCACAAGATATTTTTTCTCATATACGGTTCGTTGACTACAAAAAAGGAAGC
Source organism: Chlamydia sp. 04-14 (assembly GCF_036632095.1). NCBI lineage: Bacteria > Pseudomonadati > Chlamydiota > Chlamydiia > Chlamydiales > Chlamydiaceae > Chlamydia > Chlamydia sp. 04-14. The sequence goes on along the minus strand of NZ_JAPYKW010000002.1, from coordinate 128,929 downwards.
AATTCCAAGGTTACATATCCAGGGACTCGCTGGGTACAACTATTAACCAAAGGTATCTACATGATAGATTACGGAATTAATAAGCGTTGGGGTTGGGACAACGGTTGGGGAGGAGATATTTACCTAGAAGATGCCTCAGGCCTTCTTTATAGCAAAAACACTATCTATAGTGGCGGAGGTTATGCAGACCAAGGCGCTTTAAGCACATCAATACATTTCCAAAATGCCCCCTCTGACCCAAATGCTACAGTTTCTAATGGGAATAACGTAGCAAAATCTCTATTTTCTGCACGTCTTGTACAAAATACTGCGGTATTAAGCGGATTCTATTTCGGTATCATTTTTTACCCAGAGGATCATACATAACCATGAACAATAAAGATAAAAGTATCCTCAGCTCTACCCCAGCTAATCCGGATAATAAAACTGTAGAAACAGATGCAACTGGGGTAAAAGATCAAAATCTCTATTTAAACGACGCCACATTAAATATTGAAGGGAGTTTAAATATAGAAGATGAATTTAATGCTGATTCATTGACTGTACAAAAAGACGTAAATTCAAATTGTGACTTCTTCATTGGTGGAAATCTTTCAGGAAATGATAGTTGTTCATTAAAAGAAACTATTTTGAACGGGGATATCACTGTTTCGTCCAATTCTAGCACGCAGCCGCTCTTTAATAATATCTCTGATCCTGTTTCTCAACGTGATGCCATCACATTTAATTACTATAGAAAGAGTTGTGTGCAAGCCTACACTTGTTTCATAGATCATCGTGGTACATCTAATATTGATAAAGATTCCTTAGTATATTTTAAAACAGGATCTTCTAAGGATTTCGAAAATTATACCCCAATGTATCGAAACTATTTTTATGTTGATCCACAACATATTCGCATTCGAACTCCTGGCATCTATCAGGTAACTTTTGAAGTAACAAGAATGAATGGGCAACACTCTGGAAACGATGAGGTAAATTTATTCTTAAGATTAAATTCTGGAGGAGAATACCAAAATTTATGCACCGCAGATACTCGTGGACATTATAAGACAGATAGAACGTGTACCTCTCTGTACGCTATTTTCTCTATTACAGATGTATCTAGTTCTAATTCACCTTCAGTCACTGTCTTTACAGGAGGTCATATAAACAGCATGTTTTCTGCTGTAAGCGTGATTTGGTTCCCATTTCCATCAAGATTTTCTGAGGAGGATTAAAACACTATGTCAACACCTAAAACTAATATCAGCTTCCCTACATTTGTTCGTTTTAACATCTACTCTAAAGACTTATCTCAGGATAAAAAAAGTCGAGCTCTTACCGTAAGAGATGGCATAACATCAAAGAATACTACTGTCACAAATCTGACTTGCACTAATGGAAAACTTAACTGCAGTCAAGACCTGTTTGTTGGCGGAGATATGAATGTTAAAATTGGATCTAATCAAAAGATAGATTTCTATGGAAGGGTAAATCTAACAAACCACACTGTGAAATATCCTAGTGGTTATAATAATAATCAGGAATATAACCAGCAGTATGTTTCCTATGGACGCTTTAAACAAACCAAAACCTCTGTTTCTATGCGTTCATCAACTTCAGGAGGCCAGGTAAAGACAGGGGAGGTGAAAGGAGGCCCTTGGGATATTCCTTGGGATAGATTCCATACACAAACTTCTTCTATGGGAATTCCTGATTTTCAAATCAACCAAAGCAAACATGCGGAACTTACGTTTAAAGCTAGTCCATCGAATCCCAAACTCTTCCGTATCACTGTCATTATGGCAAAACATGGGGGCTGGATAGATAATGGAACAGGAGGGGAGTGTCTCTTGATGGCTGTAGTAGGTGGGCAAAAGATATTTTTACAAGGATCTACATGCTCAGGAACAAGCTACTACAGATCTAAACCTATGAAATGGGTCGCAACCACATACTTTGCCACACAAAATGGGTTCTTTTTATTAAGAAACTTAAGCTATTGGTGGCGTGTTGCTTCGTTTTCTTGGAATGTAGTTCAGCTACCTTATTTTAAATAAAATACTGAACTACAACTTTGCCCGGTAAAATTTATTCTCCGGGCACTTTTTTCACTACTCGACCAACAAGATCATAACCCACATAACCTGTAATCTCGATTAAATAACGCTCTCCGAATCCTGAAACTAAACGCGCTTCGTTAACAATAATACATGGATCAACTTCGGGAGCTTGTCCATAAAAACGTGCAGTTAATAAGAGTTCGCTATCAGGATGATAACCGTCAATAACCGCCTCGACAATCTGTCCAACAAGTTGCTTATTATGCCTCTCAACATTTTTCTTTTGTGTTTGAGAAAGAATCTTAAGTCTTTTGGATTTTATACTCTGAGGTATTTGATCTGGCATTTTTGCAGCTACAGAACCTTCTTCTTGAGAATAAGAAAAGATTCCTAAATTATCGATCCATCCTTTAGCAACAAAATCTACAAGATCTTGAAATTCTTCATCAGTCTCTCCAGGGAAACCTACAATGAATGAAGAACGAATATAAATATGTGGAATACGTGTGCGCAGCTTAGTTAATAAGTCTAAAATTTGTTCTTTAGACGTTGTTCTCAACATATTTTTCAAGACACGATTATTAATATGCTGTAGAGGAATATCCACATAGGGGAGCAGACGAGAATCACTTTCCATAAGATCAATAATCGTATCGTCAACTTCATCGGGATATAGATAGAGCATACGAATCCAATAATCCCCAGGCTCTTTGAGCATCTCCTTTAATACACTATCTAAACAAGATTTGCGGTCCGCAGAAAGATCTTTACCGTAATCACCCAAATCTTGAGCAATTAAAATAATCTCTTTCACTCCCATATTCAATAATAGACGAAATTCTTTAATAATTTGATCTAGAGGTTTACTTCTTAAACCGCCTTTAATCGTTGGAATAATACAAAAAGCACAGCGTTTACGACATCCCTCAGCTATTTTCAAATAGGCATAATGCTTGGGAGTCGATAGTTTTCTAGGTATCTCTCCCATTTCTAAATAACTTTTAGAAGATAATTTTTCTCCCGCTTCCTTAGATTCAATCGCAGATAGAATATGTTCTACATCTCCGGAGCCTAAAACATAATGTATGTAGGGAAGCCACGGTTTTAATTCCTCTTTGTGCTTAGATACCATGCAGCCAGTTAGTATAATCTTCGCGTCTTCCTTTTTTGCTTTAATTATACGTTGAAGATAATCCATGGATTCATCTCGAGCCGCTTTTAAAAAAGCACATGTATTCAAAATTAAATAGTCAGCTTCCTGAAGCATTTCTGTAGCTTCATAACCGGCTTTCAATAATATGCCGAGCATTACCTCACTATCTACAAGGTTTCTAGAACATCCCAAACTAATAAAATGAATTTTATTTTTTGAGGTTGCCTGATTAAAAAAAACCTGTTCTTTAGTTGTCATGAAAATTCTCTTCTAAATTATGGGGAAGTTTTCTTGATTCTTTTTGAAAATAAATATAGTATCATAAGCGATTTATCATTTTCTTAAAAGGATTCATCAATGGCTAGTAAGAATCGTGAAATCATTAAATTAAGAAGTTCTGAAAGTTCTGATATGTACTGGACTGTTAAAAACAAAAGAAAAACAACAGGTCGACTAGAACTCAAAAAATATGATAAAAAACTGCGTAGGCACGTAATTTTCAAAGAAGCTAAGTAAAAGATTTTATTTACCTGCTGGCTTCTATCCTAAGTTGTTGAGTAGGTCATGAAATTAGAACTTCTAATTGCTTTTAAGTATCTAATACCAAGAAAGAAAAGATTATCTTCAGCCATTGTTTCTATATTTTCAATAGGCATCATCTCTTTAGTTACTTGGTTATCCATTGTTTTTATTTCCGTAATTTATGGTTTAGAACAGCGTTGGATTCATGATCTTTCCCTGCTTCATTCCCCAATAAAAATCCTGCCCTCATCTGTATATTATGATTCTTACTACTATCAAGTAGATAGGCATGCGGATCTTTCCCAATATACAACAAAGACTATAGGAGAAAAACTCGCTTCTTCTTTTATAGATCCTTACGATCCAAATATAGATTACTCTCTTCCTGAAAATTTCCCAGTACCTGATACAAATCCAAATGGAGACTTGAAGGATCCTGTAAAAATAGCCTTCCAATCTCTCATTCCCTATCTAAATCAAAATCAAGCACAGCTTCTGGAATTTGAAGAGGGGATTGGTTATGTCCAAATGGATAGGATTATAAATCCTAGCAAATCAGAATCCCGAACATTTTCCCAATTTGTCGCTTATTCTTCAGACGAGGTTTATAAAGATAGAATACTTCCCTATGATCATACGGATTATAGCTCAGAGATTTTAAATCCTTTTAATAGTTCTGATGAAGGTTGGAAAAAAGATTTTGCGAATTTACAAAACACTTATCGGGGATCTTCTATCATTCTTCCTATTAACTATCGTGATATGGGCTATAGAGTAGGGGATAGGAGTGATCTTAGTATCTTCTCTCCAGAAACTCAGAAGGAAATTAAACATCCCGTATATGTTATTGGATTCTATAATCCTGGTTTATCTCCTATGGGCAGTAAGATCGTATTCATTGATATGAATTTAGCATCCCTAATACGCTCAGAATCTACGGGATTAGGAATGCATAACGGCCTGCATGTTTTCTTCCCTAATACCAAGCAAATAACTCCAATTAAAAATCAGATTCAAGCTATTTTAAATCAAGCCGGCGTAGATCAATATTGGGAAGTATCATCTCTTTATGATTATCAGTATTTCAAGCCTATTTTAGATCAGCTTCGTAGTGACCAGGTATTATTTTTATTGGTTTCCATTATTATTTTGATCGTTGCCTGTTCGAATGTGGTGACTATGTCCATTCTTCTAGTAAATAATAAGAAGAAAGAAATAGGGATCCTTAAAGCTATGGGAACGCCTTCACGCAGTTTAAAGATCATTTTTGGTTTTTGTGGAGCACTTTCTGGGGCAATTGGTGTCGTTTTCGGAACAACTTTTGCAATTGTAACAATGAAAAATCTCTCGCTAATTACCCGTGGATTAAGTTATCTACAAGGCAGAGAGGCTTTCAATTCCTCATTCTTCGGTCAAGGTCTACCTCAGGAAATCCATATCCCGACAATTGCTATACTAGGTTTAGGAACCTTAGTCTTAGCAGCCATTTCCGGAGCTTTGCCAGCAAGGAAAGTTGCTAAAATGCACGTTTCGGATATCTTAAAAGCGGAATAATCATGCCACCTCTTATTGAAGCGAAAAATCTTTCTAAGATCGTTCAACAAAGTAATCAAAATATTGAGATATTACGTAATGTAAGCGTCACCTTATATCCCGGAGAAGTGGTTGCTATCACAGGAGCTTCAGGAAATGGGAAAAGTACGCTCCTAAATTTGCTAGGAACATTAGATACACCGTCATCCGGGGAGCTCCTTTTTCTAGGCAAAGGGAAGGAAACTTACAATCTTCCTCAGTTTAGAAACCAGCATATTGGTTTTATATTCCAAAACTTCTATCTCTTAGAAGACGATACCGTGATCAAAAATATCTTAATGCCTGCAGGTATTGCTCGGAAAAGTATTTCTAAAGGATCTTCAGCTTATAAAAAAGCATTAGAACTCATAGAATCCGTTGGTTTATCTCATAGAATACATTCACGATGTTGCAATCTATCGGGAGGAGAAAAACAACGAGTGGCAATCGCTCGGGCGTTAATAAATGATCCATCAATTTTACTTGCAGACGAACCTTCTGGAAATTTAGACGATCAAACTTCAGAATGCATTCACAATCTTCTCTTATCTCAATCACATGATTCACGTGGAGTGCTTATTGTAACACACAATAAGCAGCTCGCACGTCAATGCCATCGTGAGGGGATTTTACAAAATGGAGAACTCATTTTTTAATATCATTCTCTTTTTGCTCCTGTAGAAAAATCTAAAGTATATCTAGGAAGACGATCTAAAATAATCTCTTCGTTTAATGGATCTATAGATGTGTGATAACGCGATTGTCTGTTAAAATATTTAAGAAGTCTATTTTCAGGATTCCTTATTTCTCCCATAAAAATAGATTCCTTTTTCAACCCTAAATTATCAAAATCTTTCCAAGTTAAAAGAGAAATCAAAGGTTCATATAGATGATGCTTTTCATCTGAAACCTCTCTAAGACAAGGAACAGCAAATTTTCGCACTCCTTGTTTATTGCCGTCAATAGCACACAGGAAATCCCAGTTTTCAAAATCTAATGATTTAATTAAACATAGCTGTTCCCAAGAAACACCGTGTGTACATAATTCCAAAAGAGAATTTTGAATTCCTTTAAAAAATCTTGTAACATCAATACCTGAATCTTCATTTTCCTCTCTTCCCAACTCTAAACATGTCTCTGATACTCTATGTTTTATTGCTTCTAATTCTTCATTTTCCCAGTCTTCATTACGAACATACAAAGAACATGTATCAAAATCTTCTTTGGATATCTTTTGAGCAATAAGATGAGTATTTTTTAAAAAAATAGTTTCTGTATTCCTACAACCTCCAGCTTTTCCTAACCAATAAGACGCTATTTCTTCACGAGATGGGTTAGCAAGCTCTCTAGGGAGTTTTGGAGATATTTCTACAAACTTCTTTAACCAATATATAGGACAGTTTCTAGTTAACACAGCATCTAAAGAAAGAAGCCTAGTTTGTTCAAGACCGTCTGTAAATTTAGAAATTCCATATTTATTTAAAGCTGTTCTTAATTTTTCAGGGAAAGCTCCTACATATTTGTGGAAAGAAATATCTCGATCTTCACCAGCTTCCTCTAAGCCGTCGAGTAATAAACGTATTTCCTGAATGGTGAGTTGCTTTTTCTGAATAAAATCAGAAAAAGTATGAGGATAGTTTTCCTTAAAGACTTCCTTAAGCCCTTCAGGCATATTCTTTCTTAAATAATTTGTTAGCATTGCGAAAATAAATAACGCGAGAGCTAAACCGCCAAAAATTCCAGCCCAGACAAACCCTATAGGAGTAGCCATAATAATTGCTGGAATAATCGCTAAAATCAAGCTAAGGGAAGAAATAACAGCCATAATAATGGCTATCGTCAAACGATCTTGAATTCGCTTATCAAACGAATAAGAAGCATGACATCGGCAATCATTTTTAAAAAGGGAATGTAAAATAATTCCTGACATAATAAACACCCTAGGACACGCAGATTCTGATAATTAAAATTATGATTGAGCTTATATGGATTAGGATTGAAAAAATCCTATAACTAGATGTCTGTAAGCACACGGATGGAAATCGAAGTGTGTTTTCTATCAGGTATTATAACAATCAAATAGTTCTACTAAAAACTTTATTGTAATGATGCTATGTTTTGCTTGTTATGACTCTGTAAATAAGATTCTTAAAAAAGACGAAAAGAATAGTCGTTGTCTTGTTCTGTAAAATAAAAAAATAAAGCTACCTTATTTAGAGTAAATAGCATTTAATAACCTAGTGAATGCAAGGGGAATGCCTCCTTACAGTTCTATAAGCACGATAAAGTGGATTTGATTTGCCTTTCAAAAAATGATCAACTTATATTAATTATCTTTTGGAAATGCGTCTCAAAATTGCTTTTGTTGCTTTTTATTTGGAAAAAAAATTGCACAAATTTATAATTCCCCCTTCTGATAAGGCGGTTATATTACTATGGAAAAAAGAAAAGACACGAAAACAACCATTGCTAAAGCATCTGATGCTCAGAATAAGTCTTGGTATGTTATCGATGCCACAGGCAAAACCTTGGGAAGGCTTTCCTCAGAGGTGGCAAAAATCTTGCGAGGCAAGCATAAAGTGACTTATACGCCTCACATAGCTATGGGCGATGGTGTTATTGTTATCAATGCTGAAAAAGTACACTTGACAGGCGCTAAGAAAGGTCAAAAAATATATCGATACTATACGGGATATATTTCAGGAATGCGTGAAGTTCCTTTCGAAAATATGTTAGCTAAAAAACCATCTTATATTATCGAGCACGCAATTAAAGGCATGATGCCCAAAACTCGCTTGGGTAAACGTCAGTTGAAATCTCTAAGAATATTAAAAGGAGATTCCTACAAGACATTTGAAGCTCAGAAGCCGATTTTATTAGATGTTTAATTTGGGGTAAGTTGTGGTAAAAAGTACAATAGAAGAATCAGTAGCTACTGGAAGAAGAAAACAAGCGGTATCTAGCGTTCGCCTTCGTCCAGGAACTGGTAAAATTGATGTAAATGGAAAAGCCTTCGATGAATATTTTCCTTTGGAAATTCAAAGAGTTACCATTCTTTCCCCGTTAATGAAAGTTCTTGGAAACATTAATGAATTTGATCTGGTTATCCGTATAAACGGTGGCGGAATTCAAGGACAAGTAATTGCAACTCGCTTAGGGTTAGCAAGAGCTTTATTAAAAAAGAACGTTGATTCAAAACAAGAATTAAAAAGTCACGGTTTTCTTACTAGAGATCCTAGAAAGAAAGAACGTAAGAAATACGGACATAAGAAAGCGCGTAAGAGCTTCCAATTCTCTAAGCGATAAAATCCGTTCTTTTATCAGAAGCAAGCGAAGATATTTTCTCATTACAATTCGCTTGCTTTTCTATTTTCAGAATCCTACAACGATTTTGAAAGTTCTTTAATTTATACCTTATCTAGAAGAATATTTTTCTTTTTTTAGGTATCCCGAAAAACACCTGTCCTTGGTAATTCAGAGTCTGAAATCTATCTTTCCTGAATTCTATATCTACTCCTAAAGAGGAATACACGATTTTACCAAGAGTCTGAGTTGCATGAATTAAACATGTCGGACTTTTTTTTAACATTACGTGAGAAATTTGTGTGTCTTGATCATTTTGAAGAAAAACAAAGCCCCCGAGAGGAAGATCTTTAAAAGACTCAACCAGGTGACAATCTTTGTATTGGTCTCTAGCATTCCTAGGAATACTTAATCCATTCGCTTGAAATAGAATATTCACAAATCCTGAACAATCTAATCCATAATTTATGAGAGAGTGATGAACACAACGACCTCCCCATACATAGGGAAGATCTAAGAAATTCTCAGATTCTTTAAGTAAAAGATCCATAGATACTGGCGCGTCATAAAAACGTACGTGATTGATATTACAAAAAGGAACTTCCTTATCAAAAGGACATCTCATTCCATTTTTAATTTCTTTAGGAAGGTTTACTTTACCCCGAGAATCAATTGATAGTGGAGAACCATAGGGTAGGGGTATATGCCACGGCTCTAAAAAGGCATTAAAAGATTTAATAACTGCATTAGGTAGAATGTGTTGAGATAAAAACGAAAATGAAGTTTTTGAAGACACCTCTTTAACTGGATAGGGGCGCCAAATATCGTGATCGCGGATCAGCTGAGAATAAGCGTAGTATGTGTTCTTATTAAAAAGTAAACGCTCTCCAAAAAGTAATTGCGTCTCTAAATCACCATTTGTAGAGAAAAGGTCTGAAACAGATGCATAAAGTTGATAGTGTTTCATCTTTCTTCTCTGTAGTAAAATTTACTTGCAGGCCTAAACTTTTATGCAAGATAGGATACTTTGGAAAACTTCATCAGGAGATACTTCAGAAGGAATATGCGTTAATTTTCCTAGATCTTCATAATAGTTAATTACAGGGGCTGTAGATTTTTCATAACTTTCTAATCTCTTATGAATAACCTCTAAAGTGTCGTCAGAACGACGAACTAAATTAACGTGACATGTTGGGCATTCACTAAGACCTTGGCTTTGGTTATACACATAATTGCATGAGGGGCAAATAAATCGAGAATGAATCCTGCGAATAATCTCCTCATCAGAAACATCCAACTGTATCACAAGATAATCTGCATTAGACTTGACCAAAAAGTCGTTAAGAAGAATTGCTTGATCTAAAGTTCTTGGAAATCCATCGATAATACATCCAGACTCACACTCTGGTTTGACTAAAGTCTCTTCCACAATCTCCCAAACCAGATCATCCGGAACAAGAAACCCTTTGTCTATATATTCTGAGGCCTTGATTCCTAATGGAGTCGCTGATTTTATAGCAGATCGAAAAAGATCTCCTGAACTGATGTGAGGGAGTCCGAGTTGATTAGCAAGACGTTGTGATTGTGTGCCCTTGCCTGATCCTGGAGGTCCCATAATAATATAAAAAATGTTCTTTAACATAACCGCTACCGAATCTTTGCCTATAAGGCGCCTACATAAGGGTAGGATTTTATCATTAATATTGTAAATGGGCATCAAAGAAACACCCTATAATAAAATTTTTAGAAATCAAAAATACAGAATATAGAATAGGAAAACCAACCTCTATTTGGCAATCAATAAGCTATAAAATATCTGTTAATAAATATAAATAAACACCTTAGGCTCGATTTTTAAAAGGATTTGAAATAAAGAGATATCCGAAATATAATTCCTCGTTGATTTCCTATTTTATTATTAAAACAGCCAATCTAATGATAAGTTCTGTAGATAATCTTAATCCTAACAGCATGGTTTTAGGTTTTCTAGATTCCATCACAAAAAAGAGCCTTATTTATGAAATTATAAAATGTGAAAACGGTCCTTTAGCTAAACTGATCAATGCTCAGTCGGTAGGTAATCATGATATCAACAATCTAGCGATCATAAATAAGATTTTTACTTTAGAAACGGCCCCTAGATTTCAACAAGGAACGACTCCCGCCGTGAAACTCGGCTTTGAATGTTCGATATTTCCTTCTCCACCGGGGAGTTTTTGTTTTAACCTATCGGAAAGTTCTAATCTTTTTCTTTTGCTTATTCATGAACTTTATACCGTAATTAATGCTATCTATCAAAATACGCTCGGCAACGTGATAAAGAACGTCGTTAGTATCTGTTTCCTTATACAAAAGAGTATTCTTTTCTATCACAATGAGAGAAAAATCATAAGACTCCTTAGTAAGGACTATAACATATCTTCATTCAAACGAGGCGGTTATCTAGCTTCGGCAGCAGCTTTAAATCATGCTAGAAAATCTGCATTATCTTTACTTGCTTGGAAAATATTTTCCCTCGCTACAGCGGTACTTTCAGTACTAGCCATCATAGCGTTCATTTTGGGATGTATATTTGCGTTTAACGCTGGTGGTATTTTTGCAAACGTATTTCTTATGTCTCCGGCAGCATGGATATTAGGTGGGGGAGGCCTTGCCTTTCTTCTTTTAGGGATACTTTCTATCCCACAAACTCATTGCAGCCATAATTGCCGACAATCTGCAGTTGACTCTATTCATCGTTCGCTACTTTGTTTGCAAATTAGCGAACGAATTCGTGTATCTGATCAAGATCCTGATAACCTTGCTTCTATAGTAGCTAGAAACTGTTTGAGTCCCTATAGCGATCTTTTAGATCCTGAAGTCTTTCCTCTTTTCACTCCTTCTGAAGAATCTATGAGAAGGCGTAATACAGAAGAAATGCAACATATACAGAGAACTAGACTACGAGAAATCCTTACGTCTACTCCAACCTCCGCTTCTCATGATGAGAGTTCGATGCCCCCACCTCCTCTTATTCCTCCTCCTTATATAGAATTTCCACCAACTTATGAAGAGGTTATGGAAGAAGATAGAATAAGAAATCAAAGTAATAGAAATTAATATTCATTAAGTTTTAGGGGGTGACCATGGCGTGTTATTTAACTTTCGGTAATGAGGATATTAGCGATTACTCAACTTCGCAAAAAGCTTCTTGCGTAGCTTTTGATCTCATTACATTTCCTGTAGTTTCTGTGATTGTGAGCATTTTAGCGTGGGCTATTTTGCTTATAAAAGTAGTTGCTAAAACATTAAAATTCCTATTCCAACTCATTACCGCTCCATGTAGGGGGGACGAAGAGGTATCTTTAACAGAAGCTTTTGCTGGATTGAGAACAGAAATGATCACCGAGCACCTAATACTTTTACCTTTAATAGGTTCTATTCTTCAGGGATTGATACTCGTCTATAAAGCCGATCAAAATGGGTGCGCAAGCATAGGATCTTTAGATTCAGCCGTTTATTTTATGGAAAGTGCGCCAGCGTACTTAGGCAACCTGATTAAATGGTAAAGAATTCTTAAAAAAGATAAAAAATGCAAGAGCTCGTTTACAATTAAAGAAATTATAATCGTGAGATAAAACTAGAAATAGTTTATAATTTTACCCTGATTATTTAATTTATATAAGAATCATAGATATGACGACTCTTTTTTTAAATGACAAGATCATAGCATCTAACGAGGGTAATCGCAGCGCGATTGTAAATCTTACGAGTGAAGGGTCTCTTGATTTTACAAATTTATCTCCGTATTCCCCCGCTAATCGTTTTTTACTCAATCGATCCCACGCAACTTCTCAATCGATAAATCGATTAGCGTTAACGAGCTCTGCTTTGCAGCCTACAGGCACGGCTCCTGAATTAGACACGGCGTTCGCCATCATGTCGACCTCAAGTGCTGTGTTCCATTGTGTTGAACAAGTTCTTTGGATAAATGCTTTATGTAATTTATGCCATGGAGGATCGGGAGGCAGTGGTGACTCTGTTGTTGTAGCTTTTGTTTTCGGTATTCTTGCCACTTTAATTTTAGGAATTTTTGGTTCTTCCTTAGGGTCTGCTATTTTAAGCTCTATGAAAATCCATAGTGCTTCTAAAGAAATCACCAGACTACAACATTCTAAGAAAGATATTATCCATACTTTAGCAAGCTTCCGTGTTGATGATCAGGAGGGCGCTAGGTCGAAAGCTGCTGCTTTAATTAGTGTAGAGGCGAATAAAGAGTTAATTTCCGCCTACAAAAATTATAGAGCTTCTAAAATTGCCTTCCTAGTTTGTGCTATTATTTGCTCCATTGCGCTATTAGCATTAGCTGCCGGAACCATATTAGGTATTTTCTTCTCTGGACCTCTAGCGGCTGCTGCTATTTCTGCTGCTATTATTGGTTGTTGTGCTGGAGGTGGAGGCCTAATACTTATTGGGCTCATAAGCTTCATGATTGCTTCCGTATATATGGCTAAAAAACAAGAGGCTGCTGTTCTACATTTAAACAGTGCTACTCTTTACTCCATGGTTGCAGATCAAATCCTTAATAACCCTGATGAATACGATAGAAACACGATCAGTCAGACAGTTACGCAACAGGTTGTAGTGAACTATCCTCAGAGGCTATTTAATCAAATGGAACGCGCGTATCTAAATGTGGGACGATTCCCACGCGGTACCGGCGGGGGTTATTCACCTCCGTCACCAAGCGCCCCTCCTCCTTATTCGGATAATCCTCCTCCTTATGCAGAATTCCCGCCAAGTTATGCGGAAGCCACGAGATCGGGATCGAATTAGGAAAGACACCTTTCTGTTTTATATCGGAGATACGAATTTGTAAATTAGATAACATCTAATTTATAAAGCGAAGAAATCGAGTCAAAGTCTTTCAAATTATAGGCATCTGCAGCAAGAATCCAAAATAGAGGGGTTTTTGCTTGTCCAATAAGCTCTATAGGATAGGGCTGTGGATGCTTGTCTTTTGGGAAAAATATACTACTAATAATAGTCTTTTTACTCTCTCCTTGAACATAAACGACTATATGTTTTGCTTTGTGCACAACAGGTAGAGTAAGAGTCATTCTCTCAGTTTCTAATTGGGGAACTTTATTAAACACAACTAAAAGCTCTTGTTCTTTTAAAGCTTCTGTATTTGGAAACAATGACAGAGTGTGGCCATCTTCACCAAGCCCAAGCATAATCATATCAAAACTTGCTTCAGGAACTACAGATTCTATGAGGTCTTGGTATTTTCTAGCCCCGTTAGGATCTTCAGTTTCCATACGGAAAATCTGCTCCTCAGGAATATACAAATCCCGAAGAATGCTCATAGCCTGTCCGTAGTTGCTTTCATAAGATGTGTGTGGGGCATTTCTTTCATCTCCCCAAAATAGAAAGATCTTTGTAGGATCAGAGATTTTCTCTTTATTTTTTACGATCTCTTTAAAAATTTCTAGGGGAGTCCTTCCTCCGGAAAGAGCGACGTAAAAAGCTCCTCGCTGTTTGATTGATTTATTAGCACTTGCTATCCAATCTTTACTTGCCAGGTCAATAAATAGCTCTGGCTTCTTTGTGAGAAGGAGTTTATTTGTGTCGTTAAAGTTAACTAGTGTCGCCATAATCGTCTCAAAATAAAGTTAAGTTACAAGGGACGCCAACTTCTTCCGTCAGCTTGTAGTAATTCCTCCGCTTCCTTAGGGCCTGAAGATCCAGCAACATAATTAGGGAAATGCACATCAGAAGAATCTTGCTCCCACCGCTTTAAAATCGGTGTAAAGAGCTCCCAAGAGTCCATAACCTCATCGCTACAGGTAAATAGAATCCTATCACCTAGTATGCAATCACAAAGCAACCTCTCATAAGCTTCTGGTGCTGTTGTTTTAAAATAAGTATCGTAGCGAAAATCCATTTTCACAGGACGCACGATATTATTCATTCCAGGAACTTTACAGTTGAATTTCAGTGCAACGCCTTCGTCTGGTTGTATACGGATAATTAAAAGGTCGTTTTCCACAGGACATACAGGACAAGACTCTGACTCAAATAGAGTAGAATAGGACTTTTTAAAAATGATAGAAATATCTGTAGAACGTTTAGAAAGTCGTTTTCCTGCTCGAAGATAAAAAGGGACTCCTAGCCAACGTGGGTTATCAATAAACATCTTTAACGCTACATAGGTCTCCACCATAGAATCTGGAGCCACATTTTCTTCTTCACGATAGCCAAGAACAGACACGCCTTGTACTTCTCCAGGACCATACTGCCCACGGACAACATCTTCTTTAGAAAAAGGACGTATTTTCTTAAGAATATTAATCTTTTCTTTTTTGATTTCTTCAGAATTGAATATCGAAGGGGGTTCCATCGTTAATAGACACAGCAGCTGCATCATATGGTTTTGCACCATATCACGAAGCATCCCTGATTTTTCAAAGAAATTGCCTCGGGTACCTATACCTATGGATTCGCTAACACTAATTTGCACATGATCAATGTATTGGGAGTTCCAACAAGATTCAAATAGGGTATTAGCAAAACGTATCGTAAGGATATTTTGTACAGTTTCCTTCCCTAGATAATGATCTATACGATAGACAGAATCTTCATCTAGATTATCGTCTATGTATTTTTGTAGTTCTTTAGCGCTTTGTAGGTCAACACCAAAGGGTTTTTCTATAATTACTCGAGACCAAGGTTTCCCTTCTCCTTGATCATGATAGAAAAGGTTGTGCTTGTTAATGTTTTCGATAATTTCGGGGAAATAATCTGGGGGTGTTGATAAATAAAATAGACGGTTCCCTTGTGTTCCGTATTTCTTATCAATATCTTCGAGCCTCTCTTTCAATGAGGCATAGCCTTCTGAAGAAGAGAAGTTTGATTCGTGATAAAATATACGAGATTCAAATTCTTCCCAAATACGAATATCAAGCTCTTGAGCACGTGAAAAATTTTGTATTGCCTGCTTCATTTCTTCGCGAAATTGTTCATGGCTCTTCTTTCTTCTAGCAAAACCTACGCAAACAAAATTTTCAGATAGTCTGCCTTCTTTGATCAGATGATACAATGCTGGAAACAACTTCCGTGCTGTAAGATCTCCAGTAGCACCAAAGATTACCATCACACAGGGGGGGCATGGAGGCAATGTTCTCCCGCCATCTTTATTTTCATTACTTGTCATTTCCATCGTGCTTAGGGCCTCGTGACATAGCTAAAAATGCATAGAATAACAAAAAAAGAATAAAAATAACCATGAAGAAACTTACTTATTCCGTATGGAAATTCAAATTCGGATGAAATCGGGTATCTAGATTTAAACTACAGCGGGGTTTTCCTAAGAATAAGTTCCCTACTTGCATTAGGAAAATGACTAATATTGGAAACGTTTAGATTTTTGCCTATTTTAGGGGGATTAGGGTGCTTTAACGTAGCGGAAATCCACGACTCCTGTAGGAGAAAAATTGAAATTCGATAATTTTTTATTTAATGCAAAATGAAAAGCATCGTGATAAATCGGCTCGATAATATGGAAAGTTTCTAGATACAGAGACGCTTGTGAAATTAGTTCATTACGTTTATTTAGATCCCTTTCTTCTTGAATAGTTGTTAGAAGTGTCATGAAATCTTTTTGGTTCAACACATAGGGAGGCACTCCCGAAGGATGAGCAAAGATTGTTAAAAATGCCATAGGATCTGAAAAATCTGCGAACCATCCTCCTGTAGCTAATGAGAAATGCCCTGAGGCTAATTCCGCTTGTAAGAGAGAAAATTCTTTTCCCGCTATAGCAATAGAAAAGCCTAAGATATCTTTCCATTGCTCACGAATCATCTGAACAAGTAAAGCACTTGCTGAAGAACCTGCAGGGAAGACTAGGGAGTGGCTTTCTAAATCTTTTGCTGAGATCTTTAGCTCTTCTAAAGACTCTTGAAAGAGTTTTTTAGCTAGATACTTACGTTGTTCTTTAGAAGGAAGTTCTAGACTTGGGTAGGTATGTAAACTATTTGGCAGTAAATGTTGCGCAGGCTTAGCTCTATCTAAAAATATTGTAGAAACCAATGATTCCTTATCTAAAGCTAAGGAAAGAGCTTTTCTTAACTTAGTATGGTTAAGAGGAAACTTGTTTATATTAAAAGTTAACCAAGAGGTTCCTGCAACATCAAAAGAATGGAGACTTCCCTTGGATTGTAGACGCGATAAGGTTTCTGTCGGAATGCGCTCTCCCCAAGGAGGTCCTTGCCAATGCAGCTTACCTTGATTAAATAATAAGGCAGCAGTATTCGCATCGGGAATAAAGTGCACAGTGATTGTTTGAGTTTGAACTTGCTCTTGATTGTAGTAGTAAGTGTTTTTCTCAAGACGCAGCCACTGCTTTTGTTTGATTTTTTTAGGATAAAAGGCGCTGCTGGCAATCGGCAAGGCCAATTGTGACTGTCGTTGATCTTTATGAACCGGGAAAAAAATAGGTAAAGCTAAAAGTTTTAGAAAATGTGAAGTTGGGGATTCTAGTTCAATAACCAACGTTTTATCATCTTCAGCATGAAAACCTATAGCCTCCTGAGAGAGTGTTCCCTGCTGGATTTTCTTAATATTTTTAATAGGATCGAAAGCAAAGCTATAGACTCCTGAAACTTCTTGATTTACAACTTGTCTCCAAGAAGCAATAAAATCTTCAGAAGTCAGGGGATCACCATTACTCCAATATGCTTCCCTTAGATGAAACGTGTAGGTCTTTCCATCATCAGATAGAGAATAGCTTTCTGCGAGTGCTGGTTCTAGATTTCCAGTATAAGTATTTTCCTGAACCAACCCCTCATAAATATGCTTAATTAAATTAATATCAGAAAGCAGACGAACTTCGCGAGGATCTAAAGATCTCGGATCGTCTTTCATATTTATAGAGAGATGATCTTGCGGTTTGTGAAAGTTTTTACATCCATGAAGCATTAGAGAAGAGGCGATAAGGAAGCTGAGACAGATTCCCAATGATATCTTGCGCATGGAGTAATTCCTAAAGTGGTTTTTTCTGAGATAAATAGGTCTCGTCCTAATCCTGCTATCATTGCAGCATTATCCGTACATAACTTAGAAGAAGGAAAGTATAAAGGCAAATTTAGAGTGTCTTTCAATAAGTTTTGGAAATACTTATTGTTTGCTACTCCCCCTCCGACAAGTATCGATCTGCACGAAAATTTTTTTACAATATTAGGAAGTTTTTGTGCAATGGTCGTGAAAGCAGCTTTTTGAAAAGATGCTGAAATATTATTCTTTTCGCTTTGAGAAAGCTCTGGGAGAGGTGTACGATTATTACTATTATTGCCCTTAATTGCGTAAAGAACAGCAGTTTTTAATCCACTAAAAGACAAATCATACCCCGGAACTTTAGAAGGAGAAAAAGGGAAGGACTCCTCACACCCATGAGATGCAATTTCTTCTATTAAAGAGCCTCCGGGATAAGGGAGCCCAAGGAATCTCGCGACCTTATCAAAAGTTTCTCCTATAGCGTCGTCTCGAGTTTTCCCTATTAACTTATAAGTTAAAGGGTCTTCCATCAAAAACATAGCTGTGTGGGCTCCAGAAACCACTAAACCTAAAGCAGGGAATTCCACATTCTTTGCTTCCATATAGGCTGCGTAAAGATGTGCTTCGACATGATTAACGCCGATAACCGGTTTTTGGCATCCGATAGCTAGACCTTTCGCGAAGTTAACGCCTATAGCTAAAGAACCTATCAACCCTGGTGTATTTGTTACTGCAATAAGATCAATATCCTCTAAAGAAACTCCCGACTCTTTTAAAGCAGATTCCACAACAGAGGGGAATACCTTTAGATGAGCTCGAGAGGCTAATTCAGGAACAACTCCCCCATAGGATGCGTGATCTTCTTGTGAAGAAACTACATTAGCAATGATTTGTGCGTTAGCATCTACTAAAGCACATGCCGTCTCATCACAAGAGCTTTCCAACCCAAGGGTAAGCATAAAAACCAAAGAAAAATATAAACCAGTCCTCTATAGTAAAATGGTCTTCTGAATATCAGCAAGGAAAACTTCAAGAGGCGAAATGAAAAAAAATGTAGCAGTTGATGAAGCTTTAAAAGAAATTTTAAATAAAGAAGGGGCTTCAACTCAGGAAGAAATTTGCGAAAAACTCTCTTCTCTAGGGATTGCAATGACACAATCTTCCGTATCTCGTTGGTTAAGAAAGGTCCATGCAATAAAGATCCCCGGAGAAAAAGGAGCTCGCTATTCTCTGCCTCCTTCAATAGACGAGTCTAACATTAAGCATTTGGTTTTTTCTATTCGGCATAATTCTTCTCTAATTGTTATCCGAACAGCCCCGGGTTCTGCTTCATGGATAGCGGGCTTAATTGATAACAAGTTTTCAGAAAACATCTTAGGAACTTTAGCCGGAGATGATACAATTTTTATTACACCTATTGCAGAGTCAATGATTTCCTTGATAGTTAAAGATATAGAAAACTTCTTGCTAGTTTTTTCGGATTAAGCGCATGATTATGCTTTGAGAGTAAATAAATATGCATAGCTGATTTATGGAACATCTGGCTGCTACAGCAAGGGTGCTATTACGTGGTTGTGGATATACGTTATTCGTTAGCGGAATCTCCATACTTTGTGGCTCCTTATTAGGTTTAATTATCGGAACAATCACATCACGTTATTTCCCATGTCGTATTACGCGATGTTTGGGGAATCTCTACGTTACGGTAATTCGAGGTACGCCGCTATTCATTCAAATTCTCATATTTTATTTTGGTCTTCCTTCCATTATTAGATTGGATCCCACACCACTCATGGCGGGGCTAATTGCTTTAAGTATCAATTCCTCAGCCTATCTTGCAGAAAATATTCGTGGAGGAATTAATGCTCTATCTGTAGGGCAATGGGAATCTGCTAAAGTTTTAGGTTATAAAAAGTCGCAGATTTTCATGTACATTATCTATCCGCAGGTTTTTAAAAATATCTTACCCTCTTTAACAAATGAATTTGTTGCTTTGATTAAAGAAAGTAGCATTTTGATGGTTGTGGGGGTTCCTGAACTTACTAAAGTAAGTAAGGATATTGTTTCTAGAGAGCTAAATCCTATGGAAATGTATAGCATCTGTGCTGCTTTATATTTGCTTATGACATCATTGTTTTCTTATGTCGCTAGATTGCTAGAAAAAAGGAGGGGCTATGACTGTTAAGGTAAGAAATCTTGCTTATTCAATAAATGACAAGCACATTTTATCGAAAGTATCCTTCTCTTTAGAAGAGGGGCATATCACACTCTTTGTTGGCAAGAGCGGCTCTGGAAAAACAACCATATTACGTGCTCTTGTAGGCCTGGTAGAGCCTTCAAGTGGTGATATTTCTATAGAAGGGGAGACTCCAGCACTAGTCTTTCAACAACCTGAACTTTTCCCACATATGACAGTTTTAGATAACTGTATGCATCCTCAAATGATCGTAAAGCATAGAAGCAAAGAAGAGGCCAAGGAGAAGGCTTTTGATCTTTTAAAGCTTTTAGATATTGAAGACATTGCCGCAAGCTATCCTCACCATCTTTCTGGAGGACAAAAACAACGTGTGGCTATAGTTCGCTCTCTATGTATGGATAAACGCACCTTACTTTTTGACGAGCCAACATCTGCTCTAGACCCATTTTCAACTTCTGCCTTCAGACGTCTTCTAGAATCCTTAAGAGATCAAAACCTTACATTAGGCGTCTCGACTCACGATATGCACTTTGTTCAGGGATGTCTAGATCGTGTTTATCTTGTAGATCAAGGAGAAATTGTTAGCACGTACGATAAACGTTACGGAGCTTTAGATAACGATCATCCTCTCAATCTCTATTTAAACTCTGCACGATAAATATTTGTAATAAACAGCTGCATTTTTGCAGCTGTTCCCTAAATATTAGTAGCGTCTCCAGCTACAGGAGTAGGCAGCCTGCACAATATAAAGATCTTGAGGAGAAGCTCCCTCTTGATCATTTTCTAAATATACCGACACACCACCACAATTTTCAGGAATAGTAAATACCCGAGAATTTCCAGGAGCCAACTCTACTATATCATAGCTATGCCCTCCTATCATCATAGTTCCTGCATGATGTAGAGATATCTCCACATAGCTTGTATTGCTTTGAAGCTCTTCCTTATTATTCCAAGAAGCGTAACCATAATGGGTTCTCAATTTGATACTAAGATCTTTGCATTCTAAAATTGAGGGGATTAGGGCTTTAAGAGTCAAATCCCAAGTATAGATTCCGGGATATTTTCCATATAAAATATTATCATCTAATACAAAACACCCCTGCTCTTCATGAGATAGGAGATGTTTTAAAGAATTTAGAGGAAATTTCCCTGAGAATGAGGAGCTTCTTGCTCCCCAAGTAAATCCTAATATTCCTTGAGAAAGCAACTCTAGAGGAAGAGGATAGTCCACCTCACGACTCAATCCTGTTGAATAAAGAAGATTGGTTTCTACATGTGTAACTTGAGGTGGTGCTATAGTTTCTACAGTTTCTTCGGGAAGAGATCGTGTTTCTAAATAACGCTCAAGATAATCCAAGGATATGGCATCAGATCGTTCTTTAGGGTTTGCTAATCCTGTAATTCTGTAACCATCCATATCTACAATACCACGAAATTTTCCTCCGGATACTGGCATCATTTGAAAGTTAAAAGTTGTTATCGAATTGTCATGGCTTTTAGTTTTTTCATATGTTTCATTAAGCTTATCGACTATGGGACGCAACTGTCTCCCTACATACCCCACCGATGCCGCATGAGAATCTTTAGGATTGCCAGGAGTTTCTAGTCCTAAAATTGTATGATTATTCATATCAATATTGCCTGTAAGCATCCCTCCAGACAGAGGTAGGAATTTCTGATAGATCTCTATTAAAACTGCTTGGACAAGATAACTGTGGTCATTGAGCGAGTCATCTATTCCTTCTTCTATAAGAGTCTTTAACCCCTTTAATTCTTCTAAAAGACTATGAAGAGAGAGTTTCATAAGACTCATATCCGTTTCTAAATCCTGGACTTTCTCATCTGTTTTTTTTGTATATAAACAATCAATATCCTTAGTATGTTTTGTTAAAATTGTCTTGATCTCTTGAATGTCTGAGTGAATCTTATTGAGATCTACACTCACTGGATCCTGTGAATTTCCCTTTATCTTCTCTACCATGGTTATGGTTTTTTGAATCATAGAAGCTAGAGGTTCGTTCTTATGGTTAGCTGTAGGGTTAAAGAAAGAGTTTCGCTTTCTCATAGTTTTATCCTATGCAAATAATTAATTATAATCTGCACATTAATAAAACAATTTAATTAATAAAATATTATTTATTATTAATATTGATAATTAAAAATTATTTGTTTTTATTAGCGCTGTTATCTTCGGGTGTCTCTTGAGGTTTTTCCCAAGGTAATGGTGATACCGTTTGCGGCGGAGTTGAATCTCCTAAGGAGGAGAAGAGTTTATCCGCTAAGGTACTGAACGGGCTTGCGATTGTATAGCTCTTTAGTAGAGCAATACGCGCATAAGCTGAAGACCAATCGACTTCTGGAGAGGAGATGGATCCTCGAATTTTGATAAGGAAGAAGTTCTTTGTTTTTAGTGAGGTATTATGGAAGTATTTTTTAATGACTTCAGGATCAATTCCCAATGTCATAGAAATCCTATCTTTAATAATATCGGTTTTTCCCCAGAGAGCTAGGCGTATTCTATTATCAATTAGTGCATCGAAGCGCTTACAGATAATCGTGCCTTTTTGCACTGAGAAGAATATGGGTGTGAACCACGATTCCACGAACTGCTTACTCTCTTCAATATCCAAAAATTTAAATAGATCATACATGGTGCCTGTATTTGCTATAGAAATTTTACCAAAGTCTAAACTTGCAGATTGGATTCGAAATTCTTCAAATGAGTAGGGAGAAATCGGGAGATAGAAATTCTCTTTACTTACCTGTAGTAAAACCGGGTGTTGTGAATAGGCATTTCCTGAAATTAATGGGTTAAACTCTTGGAAAAAGGCCTTATTGATTTCTTCATTAATGTGTAGAGTAGCAACAAGGTCGTCTTCTAAAAGAATCGCTTTTTCTTTTAAGATGAGAGGAATATATGCTTGAAGATTCGCAGAATCTACTTTTACTGTTATAGGCCCTTCACCTCTGAGAAAATGGTGACTCATAGCCACATTAATTCTTTGCCCTGCTAACGAAGAAACTTTGATTTTTACATTCGGAGAAATAGGAAATATCCCTGTAATGAATGCAGAGGGAATATGTTTCCATTCTGCAGTTTGTTCAAATTCCCTTTCCGATGGATTTAGCAAATGCTCTACAGAACCTTGAATAAGAAATTCTGCAGAAGTCTTATTATCTTGATTCGGCACTAGACAACTTCCCTGAAGATCATACTGGACCTTAGTATCTAAGTTGCTCGAGTATAGAGACCCCGATAAGTTGCTAATAATGAAAGTTTCTTTAGATACATGATCATAGAAAATCAGAGGGTTTGTTGATAACGATCCTTCAAAGCCTCCTTCTGTAAGTAAAGAAAGACAAGAAAGTCCTGATTTTTGCTGCGCACAAGAGAGTTTATAAATATCTAATCTCGCTGTAGCTGTCCTATGCAATGTACATGACGGGGAGCACGAAGCTTTTTCAAAGAATCCCGCATAACGTTCGGGAGTGATTTCCCATTGTAAAGTCCCTTGTGTTTTTGAAGATAACGTTAGGGAATCATCCATAATTAGCTTCACATCACCTTTGAGGGCTTCTGTTTTAACAGAAGAGTGAAGAATAAGCCTGTCTTCCTCTTTTGGATTATAGAGAACAGAAAATGTCATATCCCCAGTAGGTCCAATATAGGTAGATAAATTAGCTTCTTTTTGTTGGATTCTAAGAATCCTATCGACAGGGAAATCAATAACTTCGCCAGCGCTTTGAATTTTTATATTATTGATATCCACAGGCTTTTGAGGATCTACAACAGAAACTAAAACATCAGGAATAAGAATCCTAGAAGGAGGAAGCATAGGATCTTCAGGATCTTCAATCATAAGTTGTACATTTCCCTTAGTCAAAGATCTTGCACCATCCGTATGAAAAGAAAAGCTCGCTTTGGTAAGCTGTAAGGGAATTAATCTTGAAGAAACCATACTCAAAGGAAGGCTGCAGAGTTTACCATGAACTAAAGTAGAACAGGTATCAGGTCGTATAGGCTCGTTAGGTCTTCCAAATTTTCCATGAATGAAAACTTCATTTTCTCCAGCAGTGATTTTTCCTGAAAACTTGGGGAAATAGATATGTTTTTGTGCTACCTGTACTTTCCCTGAAAATGTAGCTTCAGCATAGGAAAATTGCTGGGAGAATTTTTTCTTTAAATTATCTTCAAGATGGTAGGTAGCACTACCTTGAAATAACATAGCTTGTAAGGTTCCTGAAGAGGTGCAGTTCATCTTCAGTAGAGAGTTATCGAGATCTGCTTCGGCCTTTAATTGTGAATTTTTATATTCACCTCGAATTTCTAAAGAGTAGTAGGGAACTTCTAAAGGTATATTAATCGCAAAAGGTCGTGGAAAGAGCGCACGCAAATACGTATGGGGCAGCATCGATTGTTGTAGGAGAAACTCCGTACGTTGTTTTTTATTATCAATGGTCATAATCCCATTGATATAGGATTGTGCCGCACCTCCAAATACAGCTACTGAAGATCCACGAATATTTGTATAACGCGCGCTCTTCTTAATTCCTATATCAACATTTCTCATCTGGATAGAAAGATTCGGGTCTTTTGGAGATAGGGAAACTGAGGGGAGATGCGCTTGTAGTGTAGTCTCTATTGTTCTCCATTGAGTAAGATCTAAAGGAATCTTCGCATTAGAGATATGTGCACGAATATTCTGACTAGAAATTTTTGTGGGGAAGGAAAACAGCTCTGAGCAAAGTAGAGAAGCTATTTTTGGTTGTAGTTCTATAAATGAAGGACTACCTTCAACAATATAGAATATGGACTGGTGGATGTATCCTTGAAGTTTCGCTTGGATTTGACTTCCTTGAGCTGTAGCTGTCATAAGGATTTTCCCATTACTATGAGCAGCAGAAGCATGGATATCAATAATATCCTCCTCAGAAAGAATACGGTCCGTTACAGGAGATGCTATAAAGAGTTTAAAAAAGGATGCGGGTACGGAGTTTAATTCTGCAGTGATATTGACTTTCGGCGAGAATATACTCTCTATGAATACTCTTCCGGTAATATTATCTTCGGTAACAACACCTTTAACTATTAATTTTTCCGGAGTCTTTTCAACATAAAATCCCGATAGCACCAATGTGGAGCCCTTAACTGTCTTCATACTTATAGATCCGTGTTCGGAAAGTATGGAGCTATGCGCTAAATAAGAAGCAAACACTCCGGGATCGAGATTCCCGACTGAGGGTTTGTCTATAGTTAAAGACTCATCGATTTGCAATGACCATCCCGATAAGGCTATACCCTTAGGGCGTTTATAAAGAAGTAATCTTAATAAAGATCCATCGATTTCTATTTTCTCTGCAGAAAACAGTTCCCCGACTTTGTCTTTTCCAATAACTTTTACTTTTTTAGCGTATTGAGGTCCTAACCAAGACAACTTCAAATCTTCAACGTTACAGGAAAGCCCTGTTTCCTTATGAATCAAAGATAGAAAGAGATATTTCCCTGATCCTTGAGAAAGTAGCGGTGGTAGGAAATAGATAAACGTTAGGAAAATTCCCAAGCCTATACTTATCCCTAAAGTCTTATACCAGGATCTTCGTTTCATTTTATCTTTCCAGCGATATCTGATAGAGTTAGGTTGTAAGGACTTTTCGTTGCTTGATCAAACATATCTCTCAGACTACTTTGTATTAAACTTAACGCTGTATCTGGATGGATTTGATTAAAAGTTTTCAGGTGAAGGAGTTGCTCGACTACATCTTTAATAGTGAGTCCTGAAATATTATGCGTTGGTTTATACGCTTTCTTATAAGAAAGAATTAAACCCTCATTTTCTAAGACATCCAAACATTGGGAGATCTCTCCGATAGGAATCCTAGAATGCTTTGCTATAGTCTTCGCTGTAGGAGGCGTCGAAGCCTTATCAAAATCTCTCGATATCACAGAAAGAATATAGGTACATACCACAAGTTTTATATAGCAATTTGGCAAGTACTTTTCTGTAGGAAGAATGAAGTTACATCCCTGGTTTTGAATAAGAAAAGTAAACGATCCTCCGAAAAGATAGATCATCGCATAAAGATAAAGAAGAAGTAGAAATGAAGGTAGGGCGACTAAAGCTCCGTAGGTAAAACTGTAGTTAAATAAGTAAAATTGTAAGCAAAAGAAAACCTTCTGGAAGATGATCCACAAGGTCCCTGCTGTTAGGGCAGCAATTAATGCTGCTGTCTTTTGCACAGATACCCTAGGCAAGAAGGCATAACAGCAAAATAACACTAAATAAATGAATAAATAGGGAGTTAGCCGTGAAAAAACATATAAAACAGTAATAGAGTGGCTTAAAGAAAAGAGTCTCGCATATTCTACAGGCATGATTTGGGTAATATAAATCCATGACCCACAAACAATAATAAAAATCATTGGGCTAACAAGCGTAATGATTAAATATGCGATCAATCTCTGTACAGATATGGGAGTCCAACCCGTCCTAAAAATCTTATTCAAACCGTCTTCTAAAGATAAAAGCATAAGAATCCCTGCCCAACAAAAGACAAAGAAGCTTCCTACCAATACCAAACCGATATTGCTTGTTGTAGAGCGATATGCAGCCTCTACAATTGCTAGAATTGGTCCTTTATAATCAGGAAATTTAACAAGAAGCCATTCTTTCCAATCGAGATTCACAAAAAGATGCTGGGATAACCTTAAGAAAAAGACGAGTATCGGAATGCAGCTAAACAAACCATAATAACTTAACACACAGGCTTCTTTAGAAACCTCATTTCTTACTAAAACTTGAGGAGCAAGTAAGAACGATCTGATTATTCTGTTATTTCGAAATCCCGATTTCGGATTCTTTTTTTTTTTAGAAAATATCGAGAGCTTTCGAAACATAGTTAAATCAAAAATGCATTTTTTACTTATTTTAATAAAAAATGATTATTTAATACTAAGTTTTATAAATTTTATTTTATTAATTCTTATGAGTTTTAATACATGAGATCATTAAGAATAATGGAAACTCTTCGCGACAAAGGTTTTCCGCTTTTGCGCGTGTTCCTATAGATTTTTTTGGTGATACCCACTCTTCCATATTCTCAATAACAAACCCATATTTTGATAATGCTTGAGTCCAATAACTTAAAGGAAAGTGGAAAGAAATCGATGATTCTGACTGTTTTTTCCCAGGATGGGCAACGATTGGAACTGTTATTTTAGAAAGATAACGATCGATTTTTCTTGAAAGAAGCTTTTTATCTTCATCGTAATGCCACGAGGAGACCCTGGGAATACGAAAACAAGGATGATTTAATACCATAAAAAAGCGTCCTTCTTTGCAAAGAAGCTTCGAGGTATTTTTAATTGCCTGATCCGGAATTTCCATATTTTGTAGCGCTAAAATAGCTACAGCATGAGAAAAAGACTGAGGAGATTCTAATGTTAGTTTTTTTGTAAGATCTTGGATTTTAAATTCATGAGCTCGTGATTTTCTCAATTTTCTTGCTATGGAGATTAAACTTGGAGAGATATCCAATCCTAAATACCCGCATTCCTTAGGAATTGCTCTTTCTAAAATTCCCTGACCGCAGCCAATATCTACCAAAGAATCTTCAAATTTTAGATCAAGTAGGGGAAGCAACTTAGGAAGAATGACTTCTTTATGATAATAATGCCCCTCTCCCTGAACGATCTTATGATAATCTTCAGCTATGGGCTCCCAAGAGGTAGACTTTCTTTCTGTTTTCCTAGAAGAATAATGCTTTTTATTAGACGGGTAACGAGACATTAGAGAGGAAATTTATAGAGAGATAAAAAAAAAGGCAAGAGAAACTCTCTATGCCTTTTTATTAAAAAATTTACTGAAGATTAGAGGTTATTTAGTCTTGTATAGGGAATCCCTGTTCATCATAATTTGTTACATTAGAACTGCCTAACCCTCGCTGACTTGTTCTACCTTGACCGCCTTCTTGATTTCCACCGTCAGTTTGGTCTCCACCTTGGCCTTGTGAGCTGCTTTCTTGTGGGGATGCCGTTGTAGTGGTCGCAGTAGAAGTCTCTACACGTTCGCCATCTTGACCCATAGAGCTGGTAATGCGACTTTCAACTGCTTGTAAGCTAGTTGTAGAGGCACGTAAATCAGAAATTGAAGAAGTTATCGCTGAACACGCAGCCTCTAACTCCATTTTACGTTGCTCTAAGAACCGTATTTGTTCTTCTCTTCGCGCAGCATCAGTTTTTAGCTGTTCTAAAATAACTTTATTCTCTTCTATAAGGCTTTTGAAACTATCTAAACTTGTTCTCAATGCAGTTACAGTAGTAATCATTTGTTGAACAGCTTCTTGAGAGAAAGTGTCTTGTAAAGATTGAGCTAATTTTTCAAATGGAGAGAGCATATCTTCAACTCTACCACCTACAGACTTGAAATCTTCTAAGCTAGTTTTGAAATCCGCAATAAGATCTCTGAAATCACCGGTATGTGTTTCAAGTCTATCACCGAAATCTGACAATCTAGTGTGTAGCTGTCTAAGTTGCTCAATTTGCTCTGTGAGTTCAGCGTTAGTAGCTTGTAAAGTATCTACTTCGGTATGTAAGCGTGCGTTCTCTTGGCCAAATTGCTGGATTTGCTGTTTCATGCGACGGGCCACTTGAGATGGTGTGCTATCTTGGATTGCCATAATGACGATCACAAACGATACGAGCATAATCGCAATCATAAGAATAAGAGAAGGTGTCGACACTACGATACCAAATTGCAAGCAAATTAAAGCTGCAATACCAACAGCAAATAGCGCAACGGCGGAAATAATTTTAATGAAGTGGAAGATTTTTTGAAGTACGGAAACTCTTCCTTCAGGAATAACAAGTTTCCTAGCAGCGGCTACAGCAGCTGTTGAAGGAGTGGGTCCCTCTGTTGGGATAGGTATAATTGTTGTGTCACCTTGATCTTCAAAAGTAGAGGAAGTTCCTGATATTATAGGATTTGCGGTTTCTATTGGTGCTGCCATAAGTTTATTTCCATTTTTAATAATTTAAATTTGGAAAGACTAATTATATGAATGTATAAAATCAAGATATTTGCCAAAAGTTATGTCGTTGATAATCATAGACAAAGAGAAAACACAAACACTAAGTCAC
This sequence comes from Chlamydia sp. 04-14, assembly GCF_036632095.1. Taxonomy (NCBI): domain Bacteria; kingdom Pseudomonadati; phylum Chlamydiota; class Chlamydiia; order Chlamydiales; family Chlamydiaceae; genus Chlamydia; species Chlamydia sp. 04-14. Next base: position 99,964 of record NZ_JAPYKW010000002.1, on the reverse strand, counting down.
TAACGAAAAATTGGATTTTTTTAGATATTTTTTGGTAAGAATACTCCTTCAAATATTCGAGAGATTATTTCAGATAAAAGAAATCCTCTTATATTTTTCATCTAAATCCAACAAGATCTCTAGGAATTTTAATCAAAAGATGTAAGAATCTATGTCTCCGAAGTTTTTCTTGTGGTTATCCTGTTTTAAAGGATATGGTGAGATAAATGATTTGCTAATTACACCTTAAGAGGCTTCTTTAAATTTTGATGTGTTTGCAATAGGCAATAGGTGAATAAGAAACAACGTCAGAAGACATTAATTGCTCCCTCAATTATGGGAGGAGACCTTGCATGCATAGGTGCAGAGGCAAAAAGAATAGAAGAATCCGGAGCCGATCTCATTCATATTGATATTATGGATGGGCATTTCGTTCCCAATCTAACTTTTGGTCCAGGAGTCATTGCAGCAATCAATAGATCTACGGATATTTTCTTAGAAGTCCACGCTATGATCTACACGCCTTTTGAGTTTATAGAAGCCTTTGTAAAATCTGGAGCCGATCGTATTATCGTACACTTTGAAGCTTCCGAAGATCTTAAAGAATTATTATCCTATATTAAAAAATGTGGAATACAAGCAGGATTAGCTTTTTCTCCAGAAACTTCTATAGAATTTATTCCTCCATTCTTACCTTTCTGTGATGTTGTATTGTTAATGTCCGTACATCCTGGATTTTGTGGTCAAGGCTTTATTCCTGATGTTCCTGACAAGATCCGTTTTACAAGACAAGCAATTAAGGCAATGGGTCTGGAAGACTCTTGCTTGATTGAAGTTGATGGGGGAATAAACGAGACTTCTGCAAAAGAGTGTCGCGAAGCGGGTGCGGATATTTTAGTAGCAGCGTCCTATATGTTTGAAAAGGATACGCTGACTATGGAAGAAAAAGTTTTGCTACTTCGAGGAGAAAATCATGGTATTAAGTAGCCAACTCTCAGTGGGGATGTTTATTTCCACAAAAGATGGTCTTTATAAAGTCGTAGCGGTTTCTAAAGTAACAGGGAATAAAGGGGAGTCCTTTATCAAGGCCTCGTTAAAAGCTGCTGATTCCGAAGTCATTGTTGAAAGAAATTTTAAAATTGGCCAAGAAATAAAAGAAGCCCAGTTTGAATCTAGAAATCTTGAATATCTCTATATTGAGGACGAAAACTTTCTTTTCTTAGATTTGGGGAATTACGAAAAAATTTACATTTCTAAAGAGATCATGAAGGATAATTTTTTATTCTTGAAAGCAGGTGTAACTGTTTCAGCTATGGTTTATGATGATGTTGTTTTTTCTATAGAATTACCACACTTTTTAGAGTTGATGGTGTCTAAAACAGATTTCCCTGGGGACTCGCTTTTAATTACCGGCGGTACAAAAAAAGCTTTATTAGAAACAGGTGTCGAAATTACAGTACCTCCTTTCGTGGAGATTGGGGATATTATAAAAATTGACACGCGTACGTGTGAATATATTCAACGCGTCTAACTTCAGTCTGAGAAGATAAGAGAATACAGGTATGGATTTAAAGCAAATAGAAAAGCTCATGATTGCTATGGGACGAAATAGCATGAAGCGTTTTGTGATAAAACGTGAGGGGCTAGAGCTTGAACTGGAAAGAGACACAGGAGATAAACCCAATCAAGAACCTGTATTTTACGATAGTAGGTTGTTTGCCGGTTTCTCTCAAGAACGTCCTATTCCCACCGATCCTAATAAAATGGTTGCGAAGGATGTCGCTTCAGAAAAAGCAGAAGCAGAATCGCAACAGGCTCCAGGAGATTTTATTAGTTCTCCTCTAGTAGGAACATTTTATAGTTCTCCTTCTCCCGATTCTCCATCTTTCGTTAAACCTGGGGATATCGTTTCAGAAGATACAATTGTTTGTATCGTAGAAGCCATGAAAGTTATGAATGAAGTTAAGGCCGGGATGTCTGGTCGTGTTGTAGAAGTCTTAATCACCAACGGTGATGCAGTACAATTTGGGTCTAAGTTATTTCGTATAGTTAAAGCTGAATAATGAAAAAAGTCTTAATAGCTAATCGTGGAGAAATTGCAGTACGTATTATACGTGCTTGTCATGATCTTGGATTGGCCACAGTTGCAGTATATTCCTTAGCAGATCAAGAAGCTTTACATGTGCTATTAGCAGACGAAGCTGTTTGTATAGGGGAACCTCAAGCTAATAAATCCTATTTAAAGATATCCAATATTCTAGCGGCATGCGAGATCACGGGAGCGGATGCTGTCCATCCTGGCTACGGTTTTCTAAGCGAGAATCCGAATTTTGCTTCTATATGCGAAAGCTGTGGGTTAACCTTTATCGGTCCTAGTTCAGAATCCATAGCAACAATGGGAGATAAAATAGCGGCTAAACAACTCGCTAAAAAAATCAAATGTCCTGTGATTCCTGGTTCTGAGGGGATTATCAAAGATGAAGCCGAGGGATTAAAAATTGCTGAAAAGATCGGCTTTCCTATAGTGATTAAAGCTGTTGCCGGTGGCGGTGGCCGCGGTATCCGTATTGTTAGAGAAAAAGATGAGTTTTTCAGAGCTTTTTCAGCAGCAAGAGCGGAAGCAGAAGCAGGATTTAATAATCCCGACGTTTATATTGAAAAGTTCATTGAAAATCCAAGACATTTAGAAGTTCAGGTCCTTGGAGATAAACATGGTAATTATATCCATCTTGGAGAAAGAGATTGCACAGTCCAAAGACGTCGCCAAAAGCTTATTGAGGAAACCCCCAGTCCTATACTTACTCCCGAATTACGTGCAAAAGTAGGGAAAGTCGCTGTAGATTTAGCTAGAAGTGCCAACTATCACTCCGTGGGCACGGTAGAATTTCTATTAGATAAAGATAAAAAGTTCTACTTCATGGAGATGAATACACGTATTCAGGTAGAGCATACAATCACAGAAGAAGTGACAGGAATCGATCTCCTTAAAGAACAGATTTATGTAGCTATGGGCAATAAGCTCACTTGGAAACAAAAAAATATTGTCTTCTCAGGACACGTTATCCAGTGTCGTATTAACGCTGAGGATCCAAGTAATAACTTTTCGCCATCCCCAGGACGTTTAGATTATTATCTTCCTCCTGCGGGGCCTTCAATACGTGTTGATGGTGCTTGCTATAGCGGCTACGCTATTCCTCCTTATTATGATTCTATGATTGCTAAGGTGATTTCTAAAGGTAAGAACCGTGAAGAGGCTATAGCCATTATGAAACGTGCTCTAAAAGAGTTTCATATTGGAGGAGTACACTCTACAATACCTTTCCACCAATTTATGTTGGACAACCCAAAATTTATTAATTCAGACTACGATATCAACTACGTTGATCTTCTTCTCTCTCAGGGTAACTCCCTATTTTAAAGTTCTTTACAATCTTCACGTCTAGAGACTCTTTCTCTAGATGTGTTTTCTTCTAATTAAAAAATCTTAATAAAACTAAATTATATTAAAAATAATTCTAACAATTAGTGTTTTATGTTAGAATATTTTAAGTTTTTTAAACATTTTTTAATATTTATGAGAATATCAGAAAGTTTTTGCTTAAGTTCTTTTAATAAACAACCCAATTACTTTGAAAGGGTTTTATCTAAAGTAGATAGCTATTTCTATTTTGGCGGAAGACAGATAGAAATCGTTGCTAGAAACGAAAAAACCCAAGAACTCATCTGCCTTTCTAGCCCAGGAAGACCCGTACCTCTTGCTGAAAAGATTATAAAGATACTTTCATATCTCATATTCCCAGTTGTGTTGATTGCGCTCCTTGTGCGCTTCTTACTTCATAAAGTAGTACATAGAAATCAAAGTGTTGTCTTAATCGATAGACAAGATCCCTGCACGCCAGCTGCACTCTATTTAAAAGACGCTTTAGCTATTCGTGATAAATTCATGGATCTACGTTTTACACAACCTAATAACGACGCTCTTAGAGCTGCTCTACACCTACAGGGATTAAGGGTGGTGCATTTTTATCAAGATGAAACTACTAATCAGATGTTGTTAACAATGACATCGCAGCGTTTCCCAGATATAGCGTTTACATTTGTCGTTCCCACTAGATCGATCACATTGCCACCACCTGAAGAAATGCAATGGTCTATAATGGAACATCTATGGAGGTGTACGAAAGCAATAAACGTTGCTAAACGACAGAATTTAGATAATTTGATGATCAGTAAACCGGTAGGCATTAGCGTACAAGATGGTGTGCTTATCCATTATCTGCATAATATTTCTCTAACAGAAAAATCCTTAGATAAAGGGGATGTTTCAACAAGTATTGAAGAGCACAATAACTTACAAAACTGTCTAAATGATCTTGTGACTTTTACTGGATACACAGGATATCCAGGAAAGGTGTTTGCAAAATCACAAAGAAAATTTGTCTGTGTTGATAGTGTAGAAAATCTGCACATGGCCATGGTAGTTGACCCAGGACATACGTTTACAACATATCCGGATGAGAATACAGAAATAGAAAATCGTGTTTCTGCACTAATGCCTATATTCAAAAGTGTTCCTCCAGAGTATCTCAAAGGCATGCTAAATCAAATTCCTCATTCTATAAAATCCAAGATGCAGAATTTGAATTCTTTATTATCTAAAGAATTCTTAAACAATACTTTGAATATTCAAGCACCCCTATTTGCATCCGATCCTACACAAAGACAAATAGCCGACCAGGAAAAGAAACAATTAGTGGAGAACTTCCTGAAATTCATCTCACAAAGAGTCATCGGCCCAAATGATAATGGACGCAACATGATTGTCTTCTATAAACATGGACAAAGTTATCGTGGAGGGGGAGATGGGATATTGATTAACCAGCTCAACAACTACGGATCTATGTTCTTCAAACCCGATGATGCTCAGGGAAAATGCCTGGGCGAGAGTATCATGGATCAATTAGTGGATATAGGAATCTTCTCTGATTATGAGAATACTGAAACTATGGTCTGTGCCTACTTTGACTAAATTGATGGGATTAGAGAGTAAAAATTGCCATCTGCAATATGATATGAACTGCTTATTCTTAGTGGCATAAAAATGAGAAACCTTTGAACGGCCAAGAGGATTAAACCATCGGATAATCCGATGAATAAAAAATAAGTAAATTAACTAATAAAATACCTTCAAAAATACTTACAGACAGACTTTTGAGTAAAGTATGAAGATAACCCCAAGAACATTATGTTAAATTCTATAACATTTTCACCAATTTATTCTCCTAATCGGGCAGAGAAGCTTTCTGCTCTTCTAGATTCCTATTTTTATTTAGGAGGAAAGCAAACTAAAGTTATAGATAAATCAACAGAATTAGGACTTAGATTTGCCGTACAACATCAAGGACGGGCAATATCTACCGCTGAAAAAGTCTTAAAAATACTCTCCTGGATTTTTGTTCCTATTGTCATTTTAGCTTGGCTATTACGGCAGGCTTTGCATTTATACTTACATATTGCATATCCGTGTGTATATCTCGATACACCTTTATCTGAATCGCTTCAGAAAGACATTGTTACGACCTGCCAAAAAATATCTAGCTCCCTAAAATCCAAAACTATTTTAACGACAGAAAATGAAGCCTATCAGGAATTATGTGCTGAAGGTATCACCATAGTGAAACCTAAGGAGGAATTTGCAAATACTCTTCCTGAAAGGTTTTACTTAGATTCTCGGAAATCTCATACGTTTTATATTTTAGGAAATCAAGATCAAATTAGCGTTCATTATTCGGATCTTTATAACCTAATCCTTTCAGGAAGAAACCTTATTTCTGAAATCGAATTAACAAACGAGAGTGATAAGAAATCTATAGAAAAATGCTTAAAAGATAGATTGGGAATCACAGCAAAAATTTCGAGACTTCCTAAACAGAAACAGGGGATCTTTGGTGGATTAAAAGCAGAGTTTTCCTTCGATAATTACCCTGATTATGTCTGCTCCCTGAATGATGATTCCATTAGCATTCATGAAATAACAAACTCATCTCAAGTTGAGTTAAAAGAAATGACCGTTGCGAGATTCGTAAGAAATGTTCTTGAATCACGCCATACAGAGGGAAAAGCAAGTGGCTCCTATATATCTTGGCCTAAGTATATCGGCTCTGATATGAGCTCAGGAATTGTTGTTTTAGATGACGAAGAAGAACATAAACAAGTAATCGTTACCAATCCTCAAGGAGAGACCGAGGCTAATCTAAAACTTTTTTCATCTCAATCTTTTATAGAATGCTACCAAAGCATGAAAAATAGACACATGGTTCCCTATATCTTAGGTGAACAAGCCGCTTTTAAACATCATCAAAATAGACATCAACTTATCATGAATGAATCCGGAAGTCGTCTACCGATGGATTCTTATGAAAATAGAAAAAATGTCATATCTGCATTTTTACGACAGGTTCCTAGTGCCTTCTTAGGAGAGGTACTAAATAAAGCAACTTCTGAGGATGTTTCAGCAGCGTTAGAATCGTTGGATCGCACAAAAATTGCACGTTCTTTAAATCTAGGGGCGGTTACAATTCCAAGAGACTACATTCTTCAAAAGAGACCACAGCTAGGGGCTCTTTCTGATAAGCAGATCAAATTACAATTAGCGATCGAATTCATTACAGAAATTTTATCTCCTACAGATCCAAATACCGTAGAAATATTTATTCCCTATAAAGAACAAAACACTACTGAGTCCACGTCTTCGACAACTTTCTGGGGAAATCTTTCTGATTCAATAAGAACCGGTTTCACAAACTCCGTTCTCATACAGTTAGAAAAAATGCACATTATTGATGGGTATACAGAAGTGAATCGGGGAGTGTATGTTCGCTTGAACTCTGTACGAACAGATCCTTAGTTTACAAGTTGTGTTTCACAAACAGGCAGAGACAATCTATAGTCTAGGCTATGAATAAAAAACGCGTCCTAAACATTATAGGGACGCGTGCAATGTCATCTATGTAACAATAAAAGATTAATTTTAAGTTGGAGTAGTTCCCTGATATCCGAAGCTAGGGTCGAGGTCTGCTTTAGAATGTTTAATCAAACGACATTCTCTTTGATCTGCTTCCTCCTCATTACCAAGGTACCAACGTGCCTGCTCGCAGAAGCTATTATATAACGATCTCCACTCACTCTCTACAGTACCTTCTTGATAGAATCTTGATCTTCTAGCCTCAATATCCTCTTGAGAAACACGATGAGAACAATACATATGTAAGCTTCTTTGTAGAGAGTATGCGGTCGACATCATATAAAATGTCCTATAGTAAGCTGAATTCTGTCTTGCTAAAGCCTCTAGGTTGGACTCCACATCATACCTTTCTCTATAACTTTCTAAATCTCTTAGAGAATAAATACCAATCGCAAAAGATAGCTGTAAAAGTTCTGTGACAGCACTTGTGAATTCTGGGTTACTTGCAGCTTCTGGGGTCGGGAATATGATCTTGCTTGAATCACTAGCATCTGTTTGCAAGAAAGCTAAGACTTCTTGATACTTGTCAGATCTTAAATTCATTAAATAAGAAATATCCTCATTCATAGGTGGGCGCAGACCTACCCAGGGAGAGAGCTCTATTCCGTCCCTTTCTGCATCAAGTCGGTTGCTAGCATAAGCAAGAGCCGCTTCTGCTTTAGAATTCAAAACTGGTTGTCTAGGTATTTCTAATGTACTGGTGAATATAGTAGTTAGCTGTTGTTTTTTGACTAATTTCGCTAAAAGAACTCCAAAAACAAAAAAAGAAAGATAGACGGAACCGCAAATTAATAACGCCAAGCTAGCGCCACCTGCAAGATTTAAAGCGCCTAAGACTATAAAAATAATAGAAAGAGCCGCCAAACCGACCAAAACACTGATTTTTATAGTTTTAGAACATGAAATTCGTTGCGTTGATTCCGTAGTTTGTGTTAGATTTAGGAAATCACAGATTTTATTTAAATTGGGCATGTATTTTTACCGATTAAAAATTGACCCTAATATGATGCTCCACCGTCACAATTAAAGTCAATTTGAAAGTTTGCTGTTAAAATATTAATAAAAAACGTCGAATAAATCTCACTCAACCTTTGCGATATTAAGAACCTTAATATGAAGATGTGAGAATGAAGTGATTGCTAGATAGTATGTTCTTTACAAACTAGTTATATCTGAAACGCATAAGGAAAAAGCCCCAGTTTAATAGCCTGGGGAAAATTATCTCATACCTAACAGTATCAACACTTAACTTATCTAGTCTCTAGAACTTTCCCTAGTAAATACTGTAGATTTCCGACCTTAAGATTCGTTTGTTATAAGGCTGTCCTGATAATCTAGACAATATTTTAATATTTTAGAGACTGCCACATAAATTACGAGTGAAAGACACGACATTCCAACAAGAACACTGCCTGTGATCAATAAGGCGTAGCTAGCGCATCCAGCAAGGCCTAAAGCTCCTAAAATAATAAAAATTATAGGAACAACAAGTTCTACACCAACAACTAACCCTGTTAAAACCTTATATTGACAACAAAGCTTTTCAGACCCGCTGTCTTCTAAACCAATATAATTTTGAGGGATATCATTTATTGAATAAACCATTAAAATAACCAAATAAAGAATTGAACCGAAACATTTTAGATCAACCTATAATTAAAGTCAAAAATTTTCATTCAAATACACCCCCTGTAGAATAAATTTATAAAAAGAGGCTTTTAGATCAGCAGAACTAATTTAAAATATTTTTTATCTATCTTTATCTAAGATAAGCAACCAAATTATAATCTAAAAACCTTGGTTGTTACGTATGTTTGGGAACTATCATTTCATGCAGACGTTAGCTTTACATCTTAAATCAACATCCGCAAACATACCTCAATTATACTGAATGATGATGCGCAGTTGAGAAAATCTTAAGCGATTGCAAAACACGCTCTTAGAACATAAATTCCGTTGAAGTAATTATTTAATTTTTTATAATGCTCTTGCAATTTTTTAGGGGAAATAGACCTCGTCTACTTTTGAAATAGCACTATGTGATTAGGATACTGTTAAAAATAAATCTTATATTCTCGGACCATGACTCTTCCTGAAAAAACAACTCCCGCCGCCTCTTCGGCTCAGTCTGAGTCCAACTATACAGTTCCTTCGACTTCCAATTCTTCCTACACCAATCAAAGCGCGATTTCTTCTTCCTCGCTAGATGAGAGACTTTCTCTTTATGATGAAGCTGTAAATCAGAATAATTCCACAGAGGCTGTTGTTGAATTGGGGAAAACGCTACAGCAGGAGTTTTATAATTTAACAAATCCGAATACTACAGTACCCACAGCGTCACCATCTAATCATACGGGAAATTGGAAAACATCTTTCTTATATAATTTAGCCCAACTTGTTGCACATGTCGTCCCCACAAAAATATTACCAGCAAAAATCACCAAACCCACGATTCTTCCACCGCCAGCAAATCATACGGGGACTTCTTCGACAGACGTCTCTAGGCACTCCAACTCTTCTATTTATGAGAATTCCACCTCTTTAGTTCAGCCTTCCATTGGGGGGGGGGGTAGTTCACCCAAAAAGAAAAGTCCTATGGCTAAGCTTGTTAGGGATTTAACTTCTTCTCGAACTACAAAATCCACAAAAACACCTGAGAGATACTCTCCCACGCATATTCCTAATTCCACTTCCTTTGTTCAGGAAAGTTCTATCACTCTAAATCCATCTTCTATTGAAGAGACTAAAAAACAACTTATCGAAAAGAAAGAGGCAACGAATTCTATTCAGAAAGCGAAAAATCTACATTCTCTTTCTAGAAGGAAACGTGGTTTGGAAGATAAAGCTGAAGGTGGAGAATCGTCCTCGAGCAAATACGATCTGACTCCTGAGAATATTTTAGAGAAACTACAGTTAACTACTCAGCAAGCAACGTTATGTAGAATATCCATCAACAATATGAAGAAGGCTATAGGCTACTATAACAATCTAGACGAGAAAAACTCTAGGAAAGGACAAGACCTCCTAGTTAAGCAGTCTATTTTCTTAGATATGCTTCAAAAAAAGGCGGGCCTATCTACGTCACATCCAAGTTCTAAGGTGATGACGACTATTAAAACAGAGTTTTCATCACACAAAGTTAAAGTAGATAAATATCTACACGGTATCTGGATTGCTGGCGCTCCACCGGATGACGTAAGCCCCTATATTAAAGTATTTCTACAGACATATGATGATTACGAATTCTATTTCTGGGTGGATGAAAAAGCTTATGGAGCAGCTAAATTTTCATCTATTTTGAAGAAAATAGCTTTTGATGCATCCATGAATGAAATCAAGGAGAAAACCCCAGAAGGTGCGAAAGACTTTATTCAAAACTATGAAGAATTAAGTAAAAAATACGAAGCCACCAAAGATCGCGATCTAAAAGAACAATATTATGATGATCTAGTCAAACTCTATGAAAAATACGAAACATTAGATAAAGACATCAGGAACAATTTCAACGCCTTATTTTTAAGAAATATGGTTGTTTCTCAAGATGGGTTTTTTAATTTTTGCATGCTTAAAGGCTCCAGCGCAATTAATGATGAAACGCGCATAGAATATCTCGAAAAAACTATTAAACTTCCCCAAGAGGAAATTGAGCAATATAAGAAGACTATAGAAACCAACAAACAGAAAATTAAAGATATCGTTGCTAAAGTTAACCAGGATCTAAAATCTGACAGGGTTAAAATTAAAGATATCAAAGAACTGACCTCAATGAAAGACACAACCAATCTCTATAATTACGAGATGGAGATGTTTTTGCGATGGAATTACGCTGCAGCATCGGATCAGATCAGAATGTACATGCTCAAAGAGCATGGGGGCATTTATACCGATTTAGATATGATGCCCCAGTATTCTCAGGAAGCTACTAATGCTATTTTTGAGAAAGGTGGGAATAAATTTTTCGAAAGTTTGCAAATTAGACGGGCGATTTCTGACGCGGCATTAAAAATAGCAAATGGCCAAACTACAGTCACGCTGGAAGAAATCGGAAAGGAAATCAAACTATCAAAACTTACAGATGAGGACAAAACAAAAATCAAAGAGTTAATCACTGAATTTCAAAAGCTACATAACGGCGAAGGTGGAAGCCAAAGCAAACCTAAGACTAGTCTCTTTCAAAAAATGGCTGCTGAAACGATTCGAGATACAATGCCTGTTTTGCGAAGGTATCATAAGTGGGAGAGTGGTTGGAATGTTCGTATATTAAATGGTTTGATGATGGCGCATAAAGAGAGCGCCACTGTTGATGCTGTCATTCAAGGACAACAACGAGCTTATGCTGAATTAAAAGACTTAAGAGAAAATGTTCTTAGTGGATCTTTCTTTAATACTCTTGATGATCTCACACATTTAGATCAAAGAGATGTGGTGGGAGGCCATTTAGTCAGAGATTATCTTGGGAAGAGTCTATTTTACAATTTTAGACAAGATTCAACTATTCCTGGAGCGGTAAGTACATTAGGAATTACAGGTCCCGATTTAATTAAGAAAGAGATGATAAAACATTTCAGAAGTCTTGGCCCTTTAGGAAGCGACTTTCTTAGTGAGGATAAGAGGAATTTAGGAGATGCGGCCTATTTAGGTTCCTATAAAAAAATTAAAGATTCGAAAGGTGAAATTACATACGACTGGAAAAATCCTCTATCTATAGGCGCCAATGATGTAACTCCTGGTGATGAGAGTACCTGGTGTAATGTCAGACAAAAATGTGCAGCTGAATTACTTTTTTCTGATTCGTCAAAATTGCGTGTAGAAACTCCTAAAGGCATAGAGCGCACTAAAATCGATCAAGCTGAGTTCATTAAATCTTGGTCTCAGACATCGAAAGACAACCTACCTGGAGGTTTGTTAACAAGGTTTAATAATCTTATTGAAGATTCTAATGTGGATATCGTAAAACTAGCTGATTTAGATCACGAAATCTATGAATTCAAGACGAAAATAAAAGATGATGCCATAGCAACAACATCTATGTTTTCTCTACAACTGCAGCTTGCAAACCTAATCCGCGGTGTTCAACTTCCAGTTGCTAATCACGTTAACTTTTTCCCAGATTTATATAAAAACATCGAGGGTGATCTAGAAAAGGCTATTGGACTATATCTCAAGAGTAATTCACAGACAGGAATTACTGTATGGTATAGCTCGTCAAGCGGTCTATCCATGTTTTTAAAAGATATGCTATCCGTAGCTGAGAGGCAAGTAGCGATTGGAAATCTCATCGATTCTGTAGGGCAGTCTTCTCTTTCTATAACACAGATGGAACTCTTAACAAACTATGGAGAGCTGAAATCTAAAGAAAGTTTAGATGCTCTTACATCTGATGAGGATATTAATAAGTTTCTAGAGACTATAAATAAGCTAGCAGGGGATGAAAACCTTCAGGCCAAGGTTAAGGGAATCGAAGACAAAATCAGATCGGGACACTTTTTTAAAGATCTAGAAGAGTTCATAAATAAGTGCTTTGTTTTACGTGAAAATGAAAGAAAAAAGCTCATTCTCGAGAAAATGAAGGAGATAACCCGCTATAGTGGTCTGGATAAGCAGGAACAACAGAACTCACAAAAATGGTATGAAAAACTCTATGAGACTACGTATCAAAAACACGTCTTAGATCCCAGGAAGAAATTAGACGATATTATCAAAAAATTTGAGAATAGCGAACGTGTTGCTGTAGAGAATTTGGATAAATTCTTATTCGACAAACAATTATTTGCACGTATGTATCTTGATGGATACGCCTTTACTGATATAAAAGATATCTATCGATTTATGGTTGCTGAAGCAGGTGTTTCGGGGCTCTTTTCTTCGGATAGTGTATTGCCAGCTCCCTCAAAGCACCTAGTTGATATGATGAAAACAACACTAGGAGGAGATTATGAGGATATGCATGATGTCCTTAGTACTGTATATGATTACCTAGTTCTAGATCCTAGTAGTCCAGAAGCACAATCTGTTTTAGCAAATATACCTGAAAAATTAGGTGAAGAACTCAAAAAATGTCATGTTCCTGATTTACTCATACCTCCCGTTGATGGGCATGTCTCCGCTTTAGGAATGCAGTATGGAGTGGAAGACGGTGGTGAATCTGAGCGTGTAATGACAAGTGTTATGCCGGGGGTATTCAATCTAGCGAGCTATCTCATGGCAAACTATTTCGATACACTTTATCAGCTACATCTAAGTATTCATGATGGATCCTTAACTTTAGAGTCGGCTAAAAAATTATTAAACGATAAACACGTTTATAGTTTTCTCTATGACGATCGTCTTGAAGAGCTTGTAAAACTTGCTGGGGAGAAAAAATATCTCTCCTTAACTGAAGTTAGTAAAATTCTTTCCAAAAGAACGAATTTTGCACAGACAGGGTCATCCCTACTTTACAGCATTTTACCCGGGGTTAACGAAATCTTACAACGAGATGCAGATTTCGGTCGTCCCTTAGCGACTACAATGCTAGATCCGACGGCAATTAATCCATATGATTATCGCGGAGTAGGGTTGAGTAAAGATCTTTTCTCTATTCCTCCTGATGTGCCGACGATACCCAATGTTGTAGAACAGGCAAAATACACGTTATTTTCTTGGCCTGAATTTTCTAGAGACCAGATACCTCTATGGGGTGATTTAGCAAAAACATTTGGCTCTGATCTTGCTCACATACACCCACAAACGTTTTTATATGAATTAGAAGGACGTTGTATGGGTCTCACCATGCTCTACATGTCAGCCAAAGATTCAATAGAATATACCTTGATCACTAGAAATCTTATGACAGTAGGCGCTCTATTTCAAACAAAAGAGCGTGATCACATACCCCTAACAGATTCGGATAATACGTTTTTGGAGAAAAGTCGAACATTCATCGATTGGTTGCAATACCATGGAAACAAAGATCTGAAAACACAGGGAATATTAACTGAGCACAAATGGGATATTCAAGGTTTGTCTAAGATATTGGAACAACAGACAAACATAAAAAGTCTATTAGTTACGACATCTACTCACTCTTTAGTTGTTCAGGCAATGGATGAGGGTTATAGATTCACAGATCCTAACTTTGGGCATTGTGATTTTCCAACATTACAACAGGCTCTATTGTTCTTAGAATCTTCGGTACAGCTAACTGAAGAAATAAGAACTCGCTATGGGATTTCTTCTGCACAAAGTATAGAATCACAGCTAAAAGTTTATACCGTAGATTCAAAAAAAGCCGCGAATACCTGGTTCCCCTCTACCAACTTAGGATTCTCTTATGATCAATACATGACCACCTTATATAAGATGACTCTAAGAGGAGATGTCCGTATAGGCCGCAGAAGAATATCCTGGTCAGACCTATATAAAATAGGGGGGACTATTGATCATAAAAGGATCAATGAAAAGACCTCTGAAGCAGATCTCGATAGATTAAAATTAAACGGGGATATTTTAAGTGATTATCTTTCTAAGACTGTTTTAGATGCTCAACTTGCTTCTACAATCCTATATATCTTAGACAATTACGGCATAGAAGATGGAACAAAAGAGGTTAGCAGGAACCTAATTGTTGAAACACCTAGGGATCTCGCAGCGTTAATAAGTGGGCTCAAAACTAAATCCCAGCAAATAGGTTCCGCACTAAGGAACCTGATGAGTGATATAAAAAGTGCCATCAAAGATACATTTTCTGGTGATAAAGATAAGATATCTGTCACGAATGTAGATGTCACTGACAACGATAAAATTTCTTTCGAGTTTCAACAAGGAACATCACAAAAAAAGAAAATAGAAGTTCCAAGTCATGGATTAGTCAAAACATTCAAAGAGTTCGGAGCCATGGCTAGTGGTCTTGCTGGTACAGGCGTTATGGATATGGAGCTCGGCATGTCCATGGTCTCCATTGTACAATATGTACGTTTAGTACAAGCAGGAAAAGGTGGGGAAGCTCAGGCTCTTTTTGACCTATCTTTAGATGTTAAAGAAATGGCTGAAATGACCTTGGGAAGTGTTATACAAGGTCTAGGAAAGAAATTCATTACCAAAGAGGGAATTGATGGATTTCGATTAGAGTCAGCAGTGGCACAGCAAATGGTAAAAGCTTCTAAAAAAATAGGAGGAACTTTAGGAAAAGCTATTGGTAGGGCCGCGGGCGTTTTAGAGCTTCCTATTCTTGAAACTATTGCGGGAGTCTGGAGTCTCTATACTAGTATAGAGGATTTACAACACGCCTCTTCACATAGTGATACGATGGCAGCACGTGTTCAAATAGCTTTCGATACTATTACTTTAGCATTAACATTATCCGCCATTGTTGCTCCCCCCGCAATGTTAGCTGCAGGCCCTGTTGCTGCTATCGGTATGGGAGCTGCATCAATTGCTCGTAATGTTGCGAGAACAGAAGAGCGTCATCAAGAATGGGGTAAGTATAGGAAATTTCTAGAAGAAGGAGGAGAGCATGTTGTAAGCGCTTTTCCAGAAAGAGGATTGCTTGATTTATCTGGCAACCACGTTTTAGGAAATATACTGTTAGATCTAAGACAAAATCCTCCTATTTTTAAGGGAGATAGATCATACAATGCGAATAGATGGATTGGCCATCAACCACAATTGTCAGACTCACAGATTAGAGAAAAACTAGGCTATGCATTTAGTATTAGTCCACTTGGTGCTTTAGCAAGAGGACATGCCAATAGCTATTGGCCTCCTGAAGTTCCTAAAATCCCTGCGGGAATCTATAGAACTGTTATCCTTGGGTACGGAATGACATATGAGGGGATCACCGAAGTTGTTTATCTTTCAAATAAAATAATTTGGAGAGAAGCAGTTATGGAGACAGATTCTCGTTACTATAAACCTCCTTTAACAGCTAAAAATCATAAAAGTACGGTAATAACAGGAGATACACATACGACTATTATTCCTGTACGTCTTATCGATACTGATTCTCCAGAGAGAATAGCATACGCCTCACAGTATAAAAATTATGAGATTACGGTTCAAGGGGGCAAAGGAGGAATAACTGTTCAAATTGGTGGAGCGGGTTTTTATAACATTACTGGAGCCCCAAAAGTCGAAAATGTGATTTCATTCCGTGCTATTCCACCTCCATTTTCAGTGAAATTCAATCTCTCACAACTATTACAAGACGTTCCTATAATGAGACCTAACGGTACTCATATAGATATCTTAAAGATTCGACAAACAGGAATTACTACAATCATCGGTTCTTCTGGAGGCCAAGATACTTTAACAGGAAATCGTGACACCAAATTCTATGTAAGCCCTGGAGGAGGAGTTATATATTCTGGAGCAGGGAAAAACTGGTATTACATCCCTAAGTTAGATAGTAACCTTACTATTGTACTTACCCCAAACTCTACCGATCATGATCTTACACTCGGTATGAATTCCTTTGAATTACATTCAGAGGGGGGCAATTTAAATTTAGTAGGTCTCGACGGAGATAATAGCACAGGCATATATATCGAGAATGCAAACAAGAGTAGCTCGTATGACTGTTGGGTAGGCCACTTTAAAGTCAAATTCTCTGACGGTATTACAGCTGAAGCTATAGAAAAACCTATTCCAGGGAATAATACGAACACTACTACTTTAGGATTTACAAAATGTGATCAGTCTACCTGGGCATTAAAACATCCTGAAGAACCTGGATTCGTAGATAATATTGTACGGTGGATGAGAAAATATCTCTGGTGGTTTGCTCCTGAAGTATCCATTATTCAAAAACACAGCCGTGTATCTTATTATGACGATAGGAAGCTTTTTGTTTACAAACCCGACGAACATACCGAACTAGATATTCGAGCTCAAGATGAGTTTCAAACAGTAGTTGAAGGTGCCGTGGGTGTTTCTTATCTCTTATCTTCTGCACCAAATATCAAAACTGAATCTATTGAAATTATATTAGCAGAAGACGGGGATGCTCCTCAATTTCTTGACCTTAGTACAATTGTTCCCAGTTTAATTGAAGGGAAAATGACAAACGGCACGGAAGAGAGCTCAAGTATAAATCTTACGGTTTCTTCTCTACGATATACCATTCCTATGGTTTTAAGTTGGGATCCTGGAGATCCTCCGTGGGAAACGGTAATAGACATTAGCTCGAATGTTCGACCTACTTTGGGTAGCTGGTATGATCAATTAAGAGAAGATCCTGAAAAAGAGCATGTCCTCTATCACAATAGCGCCTTAGTCCCAGAAAGGTTAGAAGGGATAATGAGCCTAAATAACGCTGTTACTTTAATGTTGAGTGAGATGCAGAAAAGTAAAGAACATGTTCTTGGTGTAGAAAATAGGGGAGACGTAGATCTAACAATACAGGGAACACTCTATGCTGGGCATATCGAAGAGGTTATGACGGATCTAAAGTGGACGATGCTTGATTATCTCAAATCAATGAAGAAGTTCTCTGTTAAAGTACCCGCCCACACTATTGAATACATTGATTTCCGAGGTAGTGATCAAAGCGGGGGGAATGTCTTATTCTATAGTACGGTGGAATCTGGATTCCTTAAAGCAGATACCAAACCAAAAACGACATTCTCTCATAATACATGGAAGTTCTACGATGAAATTCAAATCTACTATACTTCACTAAATCTTGAAGATTTCAATCGCTATCGCATAGCCTCTGAAACATTTGCGTTAGCACGACAGATCATGTATGCCCAGGATTTAGTCAACATAAACAATAGGGATCTTATCTTAAAATTCTTCTATATCCGAGAAGGAAAGGGTATAGGATCTATGCGCTTAGTATACAAAAACTTCTTTAACACATACCTGGATGACATTTCCGAAAGAACATTAGAAAGAGAAGTTAAACCTTGGATGGCTTCGAATCCACATCAATTCATTGATCGAAGTTATTGGAATTACTTAGAGCTGACACTAGGGGAAGAGACATTTAACTTAATGACATTGATTAAAGAATTCTGTTCTCGTTCGCGCATTTTATCTCTAGAGCAAGATAAAACAGATCATCGTTTGATACTTCCTAAAAAATATCGATCTTTGGATCTAGTTGTTTTAACTTACACTATAGATCCTAAACAGATGAAAAATGCTCCAGAAAATAAACTGCTTTTCCTTGATCAAGCAATGAAAGAATACCGACTTCCTTCATCAACGATCTTAGAAAGCTCTTATTATTTGGATCCTGTAAGCGGTGATCTTTATATAACACGCATTCTCTCAGATCAATTACAAAACCAAGCATTTGTTCTGAAGTTAAAAGGATTTAAATGGGATTGGACAGCCTTTAAAAATATCATTGTATCCGCAGAGCATAAAGGGCTTATCTCATCTAGTGGAACTGCTGTCACATTTATTGGTCCCGAGCTACGTCATTTAGAAATTAATTTCCCTAAGACGATCGCAGAAGTAAAAATACAAGAAAGGATAGTTTCTCGAGCAGGTGTCATATTCCCAACTAATGATCAGATCGTACATTACGATCCTAGAGTTGACCAGCAGTTTTATCTACTGCGAGATTATATGCTATCGAATCTCAAAGATAGAACTAAAGGCCCTTCTAAGCGCACTAAAGCCTATGACAGCTATTTATTAGAGTCTGCTATGCACTTATATTCTCGAGATCCTAAATGGCAAATCCCCGAGAATATGCTGGAATATGCTTTTGGTTATTATAGAGTATATGTATCACACTGGGTACGTTCTCAAATGCGCGTAAATACAATGGTAAAAATGCCGAAGGGTAGTATTACAATTTCGTTAATCACGACACAAAATGATCTTTTTGATCGTCGACCTGGATCCGGTTACAATATCTACTTCACCATACTTGGCTTAAACAAACACGTGAAAACTCATACTAATAAACCTGGAGATATGCTTCTTGATCTAGATCAAGATGTAGTTCTTAAAGTGAAAAAAATCGACGAGAGCGAATATTCCAGAAGAAGGATCTATGTAGTTGCGGAAATAGCCACAGAAGAAGCTCTCAAACTCCAATCTGATACAGATGTCGTTATCCTCCCTCAAGGAGAAAAATTCAGATTTAAAAGAACTCTGAAAAACAAAAAATAAAGTAGTTCTAGTCTATAAGAATACGCAAATCTTCTAATTCCCTTCCTCAAAGGATTCTTATCCGAAGAATCAAAGAACAAAAATTCCTCCTAAAGAGCGTCTGAAAAATCTAAGAAAATAAACATCAATGTTTTACGATTTTTTATTTTTTAGAACTAGATTCAGAAGCGTGGGCAATTTTTTCTATCCTTAATAGGACAAGTATGGTTGCAGTAATCTTTTAATTTCATATAATAGACCTCCCAAATTTTTATGGGAAAAGACTCTATCTATTTTATAATAAAGCTTTTGAAGTGGGGGATTAAAAAATAAATCCTGCGCAGTTGGACTATGACGCTTCCTGAAAAAACAACTCCTTCCACATCCACGCCCGCATCGCAATCCAACTACACAGCACCCTCTACTTCCACATCGAATTCTTCCTATCTCAATGAAACAACTGCTGCTGCTGCTTCCTTAGACGAGAGACTTTCTCTTTATGATGAAGCTGTAAACCAGAATAATTCCACAGAGGCCGTTGTTGAATTAGGGAAAAAGTTACAAGAAGAGTTTTATAATTTAACGAATTCAAATACTACAGTACCCACAGCATCGCCAGCAAATCATACAGGAAATTGGAAAACATCTTTCTTATATAATTTGGCTCAACTTGTTGCGCATGTTTTCCCCACAAAAATATTACCAGCAAAAATCACAAAACCTACGGTTCTTCCACCGCCGGCGAATCATACGGAGACTTCTTCGACACATGTCTCTAAGCGCACTACTAACTCTTCTATTTCTGAGAACTCTACTTCTTTAGCTCAGCCTCATATCGGGGGGGGGGGGGGGTAGTTCCTCGAAAAAGAAAAAGATTCTGGCTAAGCTTGTTAGAGCTTCGTCTCAATCTACGAAACCTACAAAGACTCCTGAGAGATATTCTCCTACGCATATTCCTAATTCCACTTCCTTTGTTCAGGAAAGTTCTACATCTTTAGAGCAATCTATCGGAGAAGCTAGTAGCGCCCTCATAAAAAAAGAAACAACAACTCCCGTTCAGAAGATAAACAAGGATCAGCACTCTCTTTCCAGAAGGAAACGTGGTTTAGAAGATGGTGCGGAAGGATCGGCTACTCAGAAATACGATCTTACACCTGAGAATATCGCGGATCGATTACAGCTGACTCCTGACCAAATAAAAATATGCCAAACACCACTCAACAACCTAAAGAAAGCTATAGGCCGCTATAATGATTTACAAACGAAAAACTCAAGAAAAGGTCAGGACCTCTTAGTTAAACAATCTACTTTTCTAGAAACAATTCAAAAAAGAGCAAAAATATCTAAAAAACCGATTGCAGAACAGGTGATGAATACTATTAAAACGGAGTTTTTATCTCACCGTGTTTCTGTAGATAAGCATTTACATGGTATCTGGATTGCTGGTGCTCCACCGGATGATACCGGGACTTATATCAAGGTATTTCTACAGACCTATACCGACTTCGATTTCTATTTCTGGGTAGATGAAACTGCCTACGGTGCTGCGAAATTTTCATCTACTTTGAAGAAAATAGCTTTTGATGCGTCTATCAACGATTTAAGGACAGAAACAAGAGAGGATGTAAAAAATTTTGTTAAATATTTCGACGAGTTAAAAAAGAAGTACGATTCCACCCAGGATGATGATCTAAAACAAAAATATTATGATGACTTATCCAGAATCTATGAAGATTATAATAATTTAAATGATTACGTTAAGGATCATTTCAACGCGTTATTTTTAAGAAATATAATTGTTTCTCAAGACGGGTTCTTCAATTTTTGTATGCTTAAAGGCGTCGATAAAATTACTGACGATATACGCATAGAGTATCTTGAGAAAACCATTAAACTCCCTAAAGAGGAGATTGAACAGTATAAGAAGACTATAGGGACTAATAAAAAGAAAATCGAAGATATCGTTAAAAAAGTTAACGAAGATTTGGGATCGGAAAGAGTTAAAATTAAAGACGTAAAAGAACTAGTTAGAATGAAAGACAGAACCCATCTCTATAATTACGAGACGGAGATGTTATTACGGTGGAATTATGCTGCCGCATCAGATCAGATCAGAATGTTCATGCTTGAAGAACACGGAGGGATTTATACCGATCTAGACATAATGCCTACATATTCTCAGGAAGTTACTAATGCTATTTTTGAGAAGGGTGGGAATAGATTCTTTGAAAACTTACAAGTTAGGCGTGTTCTCTCCGATGCAGCATTAAAAATAGCAAACGGCGAAACTACAGTTACTTTAGAACAAATCACCAAGGAAATCGATACATCCGAACTTACAGATGACGATAAGAAAAAAGTCACTGAGTTAATCGGTCAATTTCAAGAGATACATAAAAGCGGGGATGGTGGTCAAGGCAAACCTAAGAAAAGTCTCTTTCAAAGAATGGCTCCTGATATAGTCCGAGACACGATGCCTATTTTACGAAGATACCATAAATGGGCCACAGGATGGCATGTTCGTGGACTGAATGGTTTGATGATGTCACATAAAGGCAGCGCCTTAGTTGATGGTGTTATTAGGGGCCAGTGGCAAGCCTATGCCGAATTAAGACATTTAAGAGAAAACGTTCTTAGCGGGGATTTTTTTAACACTCTAGAGGATTTGACACATTTAGACCGTGATGAAATGGTAGGAGGCCATTTAGTTAAAGATTATCTTGGGAAGAGTCTGTTCTACGACTTTAGACAAGATTCAATTATTCCTGGAGCCGTAAGTACATTAGGAATTACAGGTCCTGGTTTAATCAGAAATGAAATGATCAAGTACTTTAAAGGGCTTGGTCCTATGGGGAAAGCATTTCTGACTAAAGATGGAAACAAATTAGGGGATGATGCCTATTTAGGTTCTTATAAACAGATTACAACTCCAGAAGGAGAGACTACGTATGATTGGACAAACCCTCTATCCATAGGATCTAATGATGTAACCCCCGGCGATGAGAGTACCTGGTGTAATATTAAACGGCCATGTGCGGGTGAGTTACTTTTTTCTGATCCTTCAAAATTGCGTGTAGAAACTCCTAAAGGAGTGGAACGCACTAAAGTTGATCAAGCTGAATTCACTAAATTATGGTTGCAAAAATCAAAAGACAATCTACCTGGAGGGTTATTAGAAAGATTTAATCACCTCATTACTGAACGCAACATAGATATTGTAAGAATGTCTGAATTGGATCGTGAGATCTATGCCTTCAAGATGGAAATAAAAGATGATGTTATAGCACAAGCATCTATGTTTTCTTTACAGCTACAACTTGCGCAGCTGATTCGTGATGTTAAACTTCCAGTTTCCAATCAAGTTAACTATTTCCCAAATCCACATCAACATTTTGAAGAAGATCTAGAAAAAGCCATTAAATTATATCTAAATAGCAATTCGCAGACAGGAATTACTATATGGCATAGCTCATCAAGTGATCTATCGATGTTTTTAAAAGATATGCTGTCCGTAGCTGAAAGACAATTAGAGATAGGCAATCTCATTGATTCTATAAGCCCATCACCCTTTTCTATAACAGAGATGGAGCTTTTAACAAAATATTCCGAACTTAGTTCTAAGGAGAGCTTAGATTTTCTTACGCCTGAAGAAACTGATAAATTCCTAGAAATCACAAGTAAAATAGCAGAGGATCGCAATCTTCAAGCAAAGGTCAATGAAATTGAAGAGCATGTCTCATCAGGACAGTTATTTAAAAAGTTAGAAAATCTAATAGATCGTTGGTTGACACTATCAGATGACGATAGAAAAAAAGCAATCCTTGATAAAATGAAAGAAATGGCTCGAGGTAGTGGTCTGGATAAGCAAGAGCAAGAGAGTACAGAAAAATGGTATGAGAAACTCTATGATGAGACACTACAAAAACGTGTCACTGATCCAAAGAAAAAATTAGAAGATATTGTTAAGAAATTTGAGGCAAGTGAACGTGTAGTTTTACAGGATTTGGATCATTTTCTATCCGATGAACATTTATTTTCACGCATGCATAGAGACGGTTATTCTTTTAGTGATTTAATTGATCTTTATAGATTCATGGTTGCTAATTCAGGTGTTTCCGGAATCTTTTCTTCAGAAAGTGTTTTCCCTTCTCCTTCCAAGCACCTAGTACAGATGATGCAAACAACACTAGATGCTGATTATGAGAATATGCATGACAATCTCGACAAAGTATATGATTACCTAGCTCTCAATCCAGATAGCCAAGAAGCAAAAGCAGCTTTAGAACAGGTACCAGAAGCATTAAGGGAAAAATTAAAATCATCTCATATCCCTGATCTACTAACTCCTCCTGTAGATGCGTACGTCTCTGCTTTAGGAATGCAGTATGGTATGGACAATGGTGTGGAATCCAATCGTATTATGACGAGTACCATACCAGGTATATTCAATCCAACAGGCTATACCATGGCAAACTATTTCGATAGTCTTTATGAACTACATCTAAGCATTCATGATGGTTCCTTGAATTTAGAGTCAGCAAAAAAATTTCTTGAAGATAAAGGTGTCTATTGTTTTATTGACAACGATCGTATTCAAGAGCTCGTCAAGCTTGCAAAGGATAAGAAATATCTCTCCTTAACTGAAATTCATCAAACTCTTTCTAAGACAGAAAATTTTGCACAAGCATCAGGCCATCTACTATCCAGCATTTTACCTGGAGCTAGTGATATCTTTCAAAGAGAGGCAAATTTCGGTCGTCCCTTAGCAACTGCAATGCAAAATCCAACCGCGATTAATCCGTATGATTATCGCGGAGTAGGGGCTAGTAAAGATCTTTTCTCCACTCCTCCTGATGTACCGACGATACAAAATGCCGTAGAGCGAGCAAAATATTCTTTATTTTCTTGGCCAGATTTCTCTAGAGAGATGATCCCTAAATGGGAGGGTTTAGCACACGCATTCGGTTCTGAGATTGCTCACATACACCCACAAACGTTTCTATATCAATTAGAAGGGCGTTGTATGGGTCTCTCTATGCTCTATATGTCAGCTGAAAATTTCATTGACTATACTTTCATCACAAGAAATCTTCTGACAGTGGGTGCTCTATTTCAAATAAAAGAGCGTGATCATCTACGACTATCAGATGCAGATAATACGTTTTTAGAGAAGAGTCAAGCCTACATTGATTGGTTGCAATATCATGGAAATGCAGATCTGAAGACAGGAGGAATACTAACTGAACATACGTGGGACATTAATAAGTTAGTTCAGACATTTGGTAGACAAACAAGTATGCCAAGTCTATTAGTAACTACTCCCAGCCATTCCATGGTTGTTCAAGTAATAGGTAAAGCTTACAGAGTCACAGATCCCAACTTTGGACATTGTGATTTTCCAACATTACGACAGGCTCTATTGTTCTTAGAATCTTCAGTACAACTAACTACAGAAGTAAGAGATCGCTATGGGATATCTCCTGAAAAAAGTGTAGCATCTCAGCTGAAACTCTACACTACAGATTCAACAAAAGCAAAAAACACCTGGTTTTCTTCTACTGATCTAGGATTTTCAGCTCTTGAGCATATGACAACTCTTGATCTTATGATACTAAGGCTGGGAGATGTCCATATAGGCCGCAGAAGAATATCCTGGGCGGACCTATATAGAATAGGGGGGACTATTGATCATAAAAGGATCGATGAAAAGACCTCTGAAGCAGATCTCGATAAATTAAAATTAGATGGGGATATTTTACATGATTTTCTTTCTAGGCATGTCTTAGATCCCGATCTTGCTTCTACAATCCTATATATCTTAGATCATTACGGTATAGAAGATGGAACAAAAGAGGTCAGTAGGAAATTAATTGTTGCAACTCCTAGAGATCTCACAGCTTTAATAAGTGGGATTAAAAGCAAAGCACAGCAAGTGAGCTCCATGTTACGGAATATAATGGAGGACATAGGAAAAGCCATTAAAGGCACATCGGCTGGCGATAAAGATAAGATATCTGTCACCAATGTGGATGTCAATGGAGATGAGATCTCCTTTGATTTTAAGGATGGAGGATCTACAAAAAAAATCAAAATTCCGAGTCATGGATTAGTCAAATTATTTAAAGATCTAGGGAAAATGTTAAATGATCTTGCTGGTACAGGCGTTATGGATATGGAGCTCGGTATGTCCGCAGTCTCTATTATACAATACGCACGCATGGTACAAGCAGGAAAAGGTAGTGAGGCTCAAGCTCTTTTTGACTTATTTTTAGATGGGAAAGAAATGGCTGAAATGACCTTAGGAACTGTTATCCAAGGTGTAGGAAAGAAATTCATTACAGATCAAGGGATTGATGGATTCCGATTAGAATCACTCATATCTAAGAAACTCATAAAAGCCTCTACAAAAGTTGGAGGAACTTTAGGAAAAGCATTTTTTAGATTAGGACAAATGTTAGAGCTTCCTATTCTTGAAGCTGTTGCTGGGGTCTGGAGTCTCTATACTAGTATAGAAGATCTACAACACGCCTCTTCACATAGTGATACGATGGCAGCACGTGTTCAAATAGCTTTCGATACTATTACTTTAGCATTAACAATATCTGCTGTTGCTGCTCCTGCTGCAATGTTAGCTGCAGGACCTATTGCTGCTATTGGCATGGGAGCTGCATCAATTGCTCGCAACATTGCTTTGACAGAAGAACGTCATAACGCTTGGAATGAATATAAACACTTCCTAGAAGAAGGCAGTGAACACATTGTAAACGCTTTCCCAGAAAGAGGATTGCTTGACTTCTCTGGGAATCATGTCTTGGGAAATATAGTTTTAGACCTAAGAAAAAATCCCCCTACTCTTACAGGAGATAGATCATATAATGCAAATAGATGGATTGGACATAAACCAGGATGGTCTGATTCACAAGTCAGAGAAAAGTTAAGTTACGCATTTAGTATTACTCCATATTATGCCCTAGCAAGAGGACATGCCAATAGCTTTTGGCCTTCTGAAGTTCCTAAAATCCCCGCGGGCATCTACAACACCATTATTCTTGGATACGGAATTACATATCAAGGAACTACTGAGGTTGTTTATCTCTCAAATAGAATAGTTTGGAAAGAAGCTGTCTTAGACCCAACATCTCGTTATTATGTACCCCCCTTAACAGCTAAAAAAGAAGAAAGTACGGTAATAACAGGAGATACACAAACGACTGTTATTCCTGTACGTCTTTTAGATAGTGATTCTCCAGAGAGAATAGCATACGCCTCACAATATAAAGATTATAAAATCACGATTAAAGGGGGCAAAGGAGGGATAACTGTTCAAATTGGTGGAGCGGGTTATTACAATATTACAGGGGCTCCGGGAGTTGAAAATGTAATTTCATTCCGTGGCATTCCACCTCCACTGGGTGTCAAATTTAATCTAGCGCAATTAGAGCAACCAGTTCCTCTAACAAGACCTAATGGCACAAGTACGGATATTTTAAAAATTCGACAAAAAGGAATTTCTACAGTCATTGGTTCTTCTGGAGGCCAAGATACTTTAACAGGAAATCGTGATACCAAATTCTATGTAAGCCCTGGAGGAGGAATTATATATTCTGGAGCAGGGAAAAACTGGTATTACATCCCTAAATTAGATAACAATCTTACTATTGTACTTACTTCGAACTCTACCGATCACGATCTTACACTCGGCATGAGCTCATTTGAACTACATTCTGGAGGAAATAATCTAAACTTATTAGGCCTCAATGGGGATAACAGCACCGGCATATATATTGAGAATGCAAATAAGAGCAGTTCATATGAACATTGGATAGGTCATTTTAAAGTCAAATTCTCTGATGGCATTACAGTTGAAGCTATAGAAAAACCTCTCCCAGGGAATAGTACGAACACTACTACTTTAGGCTTTACAAAATGTGATCAGTCTACCTGGGCATTAAAACATCCTGAAGAACCTGGATTCGTAGATAATATTGTGCGGTGGATGAAAAAATACCTCTGGTGGTTTGCTCCTGAAGTATCCATCGTTCAGCAGCACAGTCGCGTATCATATTATGACAACAAAAAGCTTTTTGTTTACAAACCCGATAAACATACCGAGCTAGATATTCGAGCTCAAGATGAGTTTGGGGCGGTGGTTGAAGGTGCTGTGGGTGCTTCTTATCTCCTATCTTCTCCACCAAATATCAAAACCAAATCCACTGAAATTGTACTAGCAGAAGACGGGGATGCTCCTCAATTAATTGATCTTGGCTTACTTGTTCCAAGTTTAATTAAGGCTAAAATGACAAGTAAGACATCCATAGATCTGGAAGTTTCTTCTCCAAGATATACAGTTCCTATGGTTTTAAGTTGGGATCCTGGAGATCCTCCTTGGAAAACAGTAATAGAAGTTAACTCGTATGTCCGACCAACTCTAGGGGAGTGGCATCGTAAAATCCAACAACATCCTGAACAAACCCACGTTCTTTATCACAGTAGCGTCCTAGTCCCAGAAAGATTAGAAGGTATACTGAGTTTAAACAACACAGTTACCTTGATGTTAAGTGAAGTAAATAAGACTAAAGAACATATTCTTGGGATCGAAAATAAAGGCGGGATAAATCTGAAGATATGGGGAACTCTCCATGCCGGGCATATTGAAGGTGCTATGATGAATCAAATATGGACAAGGTTTAGAAACTTTGCGTCCTTAAAAGTCTTCGATATCACAGTACCAGCCTATTCTATTAAATATCTTGATTTCCAAGGCAGCGACAAAAGTAGTGGAAACATCCTATTTAACAGCATACTAGAATCTAAATATCTTAAAGCAGATATCAAACCAAAAACGAAATTCTCTCATAACACATGGAGGTGGTATGACGAGGTTCAGATCTTCTCTACTTCATTAGAGCTTGAAGACTTCTATCGTTATCGCATTCATTCTGAAACACAAGAATTATCGCGATACTTGATGTACTCTCAAAAATTAGTGAGCATACAAAATAGAGATTTCATCTTAAAATTCTTCTTTGTTCGCGAAGGAAAGGGTGTAGGAGCTATACGTTTTGTATTTAAAAACTTCTTTAATGGATATCTGGATGGTATTTCTGAGAGAACATTAGAAAAAGAAGCTAAACCTTTGATGGCTTCAAATCCATATCAATTCATTGATCCAGGTTACCGAGATCACTTAGAGCTGACTTTAGGGAAAGAGACGTTTAACCTAGCCACAATGGTTAGAGAATACTGTTCGTATTCCTATATTCTACCGCTAGGAGAAGATGAACAGCGTCGTTTGACTATTCCTCGCCAATATTGGTCTTTAAACTTGTCTGTATTAACTTATACTATAGATGCTAACAAGATCAAAAATGGTCCAGAAAAGACCCTGCTCTTTTTCTCTGATGCAATGAAGGAATATAGACTTCCTTTAGCAACAATCTTGAAAAGTTCGTATTATTTAGATCCCGTAAGTGGAGACCTTTACATAACGCGAATAATAAGTAGTTGGAAGAATGAAGCGTTTGTCTTAACACTAAAAGAATTCAAACAGAATTGGGACATTTTCAAAGACATTGTTATCTTAGCACCCCACACAGAACTTACCACATCTACAGCAACAGCTCTGACATTTGTTGGTCCCGAGTTGCGTCATTTAGAAATTAACTTCCCCATGATGTTTGGAGACAAGAGATTCGAAGAAAGGATAGTTTCTAGAGCAAGCACAATATTCCCAACTAATGACCAAATCATACACTATGATCCTAGAGTTGACAAACAGTTCTATGCGTTATCAGATTACATGTTATGGAATCTTCGCGATAGAACTAAAGGCTCTTCTAAGCGCGCTAAAGCTTATGATAACTATTTACTAGCTTCGGCTATGCATTTATCTTCTAAAGAACCTAAGTGGAAAATTCCAGATAGCATGCTGGAATACGCTATTGGTTATTACAGAGTGCAAGTTCCTCAATGGGTACGTTCTCATATGCGCACGTATACACTTGTAAAAATGCCAAAAGGCAGTATTAAGATCTCATTAATCACAACACAAAACGATCTTTTTGATCGCAAACCTGGAGGAGGTTTTAACATTTACTTCTCCTTGCTCGGTTTAAATAAACACGTGAAAGCTCAAAGTGACAAACCTGGAGATATGTTACTCGATCTAGATAAAGATGTTATTCTTAAAGTGCAGAAGATCGATGAAAGCGAATATTCCAGGAAAAGAATTTATGTAGTTGCAGAAATTGCTACAGAAGAAGAGCGCAGATTAAGACCTAATTCACAGGTAATCGTCTTTCCTGGAGGGGAGAGGTTTAGATATAAAAGAAATGTGAGCGATAATAAAGAAGAAGAGAATGATGAAGAACAAGAAGAGGAAGAAGATGACGATGAAGAAAACGAAGATCAAGAGGATGACTTTAATTAGAGCCGCCAGTTAACAACGACTTTACTCATCGAGTAGTGGTGTATTTCAGGATTCTTAAGAACCCCTAATTTCTCCAATTCTTTTAGTACTCGAGATCCTAACAATCCTTTCGTCAAAGGATTCTCATCTGAATAATCAAAGAACAAAAGTTTCGCCCATAGAGATTCTGGAGAATCTAAGGGGACTATAGTCTCTATTTTTCCATTATCATTTTTTTGGGATCTATAGACTAAGAAAGCTAGAAAGAGTCTAGAAAGCTTTTCGATACCTTTTTGACTAACTATATCTTCCGACTCTGTCTTTAAAATCTCTCTGCAAAGTAAGGGGAAGTTTATAGGGAAATCCGCAGGCTCTCCGTGAGGGCTTTTTTTAACCTTTTTTAGCTTATCTCTAGGAATTTGAATTCCTGAAAAATCCATTTTAGCGGACAGACTAGGGTAATCAATCCAAAAACTCATGTCATTCACTTCGGAAGACTCTATAGAATCAAAAGCTATGTAACAGTCTTCTAGTGGCAAAGAGGTATAAACAAGGGGAAGACGACGTATATTTTGTAATACTTGAGGATAGAGAACGAGAATTTTCCGTTCTTCTTTGCTAACTAAGTTATCAATACAGACAATCCGACCTTTATAAGAAAGATAAGCGTACAGAAGAAACCGTATTGCTAGAGCAATGATTGTAATAGGGATAAATACCAAACAGAGAATTCTTAAGACCTTTTCAAAGGTGGATAAGATATGTCCTGGAATAGTCACGGCCCAAGCCTTATTCTGAGGATCTCTGGCAACTATATAGGATTGCTGACCTCCAAGGTAAAGATAAGAATCTAGGAAAGAAACCGTCTTTTCTAGAAGAGAAGGTCTAGAATAGTCCGAAAAAATAAGATACGGCATTTCCCACCCAGATAATAAAATTATTAAAAGGTCATCCTATTATAAATGAAACTAGGAATAAGGGTTAAGGTATTAATAATTAACTATATGGCCCGTCTATAAACAACTAATTATGCAACATAATACATATTATCAGACCATACAAATGTTGTGAAAAAGACTAGGTTAAGCTTACCAGACTCCCCCTAGCCTTCTTCTTTCGGAAGGTCCTGAGCGATTACCCCAGCATGACCTACTAGTTCACCATTGTGATAGCAAGGCACTTCCTCTAAAGAGCATATAGGAAGTCTCTCTGGATAGAAACAACAATCCCTACGCAATTGTTCAAACTGATCTTTACTTAATTCCAATACACTGAGTTGTTCAATTTTCTCTTGGATTGTTTTTACACCACGCTGTCTCATGCTAATCAACTCTATATTTGCCATTGTCGTGTCTAAACACTTCTCAGCATAAAACTTGAATGTCGCATAATCAACACTACGAAAGACCCCTAACCAAATAGGCACCCCTATAGCTCCACCAGGAGGCACATACTGACCAGGGATATAGGTAAACAGTATATCTTTTAAATCACCCTTATTTATACGGAAAGAAAAGCGTCTGTGTATTCCGATATCGCCATAGGTAATAATCCCCATCTGATCAAGAATATTTGCTTCACAACCATATAAAAGCAAAGAGAGAACCTCTTGCATTAACTCCCTCTCACTCTCCTTGAGCTGCAATGTGAGATACTTCCTCTCAATTTCCACATCAAGCATAGGTCGAGGTTTAATTGGTGGTGTTGGTCGTGGTGTCTGAGGCTTTGCTGTGATTCTAGGAATACTTGGAGAAAGAGGAGTCGGGGTTTTTGGCTGTTGTGGGACCTTTATTTCAATACGTTCTACAGTTGTGAACCCATATTTACAAAATAGAGCAAAACGCAATACGAGTTTAATAAATAGAAGGATGATCATAGGAATGATCAAAATAATAGTCAGAGTCCTTATAATCAAATTTAAGTCGGATTCTTCAGGATCTATGACAAAACACTCACAGCTACTTTTAAAAACCAGACCGCGCTTTTCTGCCCCAATAATTTGTATGCGTTTGCTAAAGCAGCCAAGACTTGCGCAAAAATCATCAACACGTTCTACCATATTTTCTAAAACGGTAGATGCTCCCCTTTTGGACATATCCTGGATATATTCTGGAGAAAACCTAATGGAGGAAAAAAACGAAATTCCCATTCTAACCTAATTTACAAAAACAAATGCTGTAAGTTGCTCTAATCGAATTTCTTCTCGATTATAACTCCAACATTTTCTCCTATAGAATTTGCTGTCTGATTGACAGTGAATATCTCAATATTAAGAATGCCTAATTTAGGATCTCCCTTTGATCCATCCTTGATAAGGGTTTCAACTCCCTCTTTAGTTGAATCTGTTGTAACAGGAACTCCCTCTAAGAAATCAGCAGTTGCCCCTAATCTTTCTCTAAACCTGTCAGAAGCCCTAGCTGCTGAAGTAATAATATCCTGATTCCCAAACGCATCTGTTGCTAAATAACCAGGGTAGTAGGTAAATTTAAGACCAGGAATGCCCGATAACTCAAATGTAAGAGGGGTGGTAAAACCTGCCCACGGGACATATCCAGGGAAAATACCTTTTTCTTCATACCCCTCCCTGTTGGCAAAACTACTCAAATTCAGTAATGCAGTAGATTCTATTAAAAGATTCTGCTGTTCCTGAGATAATTTGGGGAGCATTATAAAGTTTTCTATAATCTCTTCTCGTGCAAGAGGAACGGCTGCAACCTCAACAACATCTTCTACCGTCTCTATTGACACCGCAGGTTTTGTAGTAGGCTCTAAAATAGGCTTTGGAGAAGAGATAGGAGCCGCTATCTCCTCAACTTTCCCCGGATACTTTAGATATAAGCACAGCCTTACAATAATCTTTAAAACTAGAGCGATGATTACCGGAACAATAAGAAGAACTAAAAGTACTTTTAAGCATAGAGACGCTAAAGAATCGGTCTTCGTGACTCTCTCACACAAAAGCCCCCTATTGGGCCCTAAAGCCTTGACTTCCACACCTTCAGAACGCTGAAGAAACAACTCATCCAGGCGCCCGGATAACTTCTCTAAAAGAATGGATTTTCCAGCCTCAGCAATCTCTCCCAAACAATGCTGAGAAAAGCTTAACGAAGTAAAAAAGTTTACGCTCACTAAAACACCTAGATAATTCAAAAAATATAGTTAAAAACATTCCCCCCCCCTATTTTAATTCTTTCTAAATAATTAATCTCTTATTACTTAAGTTAATCTTTAATATTAAGAATATTAACATTAGAAATTCCGGAAGGAACCCCGATTTTTGCTATTCAGAGCGCTGATAGTAAAGAATTTACAAGTAACTTCATATAAAAAACTTTTAAAGATATCTGATTTAATTAAACTGTCTATCAATAAAAATTCCTACCGTCTCTCCTAAAGACCCAACTCGTAAATCATCACCCACATTAAAGATGGCTACACCAGTTATGCCTACGTAGCGATTTGTTCTCTTCCCCTCTCTTATGAGAGCTTCGATCTCTTGTTGAGTGGATTCTCTAGTAACATGCTTACTCTCAAGAAATTTAGCAGTTTCATCCTGATAGCATTGCAATCTCGTGTTCATTCGTGTTGTTGACGTTACTATGTCTAATCCATTTAGACCTTGCTGCAATCTTCCGGGGGCGTAGGTAAATTCATATCCAGGGAGGGTCGTTAGTTGAAATGAATAAGGCATTTCATTTTCGAAAGGCAGGCTTGTAATCAAAATCCCATTCTCTCTGTACTCACCCACTGTTTTGTAAGATCTAGATATAAAAGTCGTTACTCCTTGAATTAATTTGTTCTCATCCTCTTCAGAAAGACAAAATGGTTGTAGAAATTGCTTTACAATCTCTTCTCGTGTAAGAGGAATGGCTTCGACCTCAACAACATCTTCTACCGTCTCTATTGACACCGCAGGTTTTGTAGTAGGCTCTAAAATAGGCTTTGGAGAAGAAATAATTTTCCCCGGGTACTTTAGATATAAGCACAGCCTTACAATAATCTTCAAAACTAGAGCGATGATTACCGGAACAATAAGAAGAACTAAAAGTACTTTTAAGCATAGAGACACTAAAGAATCGGTCTTCGTGACTCTCTCACACAAAAGCCCCCTATTGGGCCCTAGAGCCTTGACTTCCACACCTTCAGAACGCTGAAGAAACAACTCATCCAGGCGCCCGGATAACTTCTCTAAAAGAATGGATTTTCCAGCCTCGGCAATCTCTCCTAAACAATGCTGAGAAAAGCTTAAGGAAGTAAAAAAGTTTACGCTCACTAAAACACCTAGTTAATTCAAAAAATATAGTTAAAAATATTCTCCCCTATTTTAATTCTTTCTAAATAATTAATCTCTTATTACTTAAGTTAATCTTTAATATTAAGAATAATTAATATTAGAACTTCATCTAAAATCGGGACATTTTCACAGCAAACCCCTTATAATCAGGAGTTTGTTGTAAGTTTTACACAAAAAACCAAAAGATCATAGTTAATATCTGTAACAAAAATTAACATTC
Source organism: Chlamydia sp. 04-14 (assembly GCF_036632095.1). Lineage (NCBI taxonomy): Bacteria > Pseudomonadati > Chlamydiota > Chlamydiia > Chlamydiales > Chlamydiaceae > Chlamydia > Chlamydia sp. 04-14. Next base: position 65,952 of record NZ_JAPYKW010000002.1, on the reverse strand, counting down.
CCGAATGATCAATACGTAGTTCCCAGCGGGATCTGTGCGTATTCTTCGGATGCCAACAGTACGTGGGTTACTAAATCCACGTAGTTTAGAAAGCTCTTCTCTTTCAAAAGCTAAATAGTTCGCCACATGAATATCTGCCCATTCCTGAGCAGAATACCCAACTAGGTTATTGATTCTCATTGGCCCCATGGATTCGAATTCTAATCGAGGGAAATCTGGGTGCTGGAAAAAAATATCATCATCATCCCCTAAAATATCGCTATTATTAGCCTTAGATTTAATCCCTACACCCATCCTATTTAGAGCCGATTTGCTGCCTACACCTCTAAGACGTTGGTGCTCATCTAAAATACACTCCAAATTCTCCTGACCTAGAAACGGGAGGTGAAAATTTATAGCCTTGAGTTGATCTTTTGTGAATATATAGGGAGGATTTTCATCTGATCTTGATGAGCGATCGATTAAGATAGTAGTCCGTTCAGACCATTTCTCCCATCCTCCATATTTGCAATATAGAGCTATTCTCATTACTATCTTGATAATAAAGGCTATAATTACAGGAATAACAAGTAAGTATAGGAATAAAGCTCTTAATCTTTCTTCAAAGGATAGCGGGATCTGTATCTCAACATAAACAAGCTGTCCATTTGTATTCATTCTCTCAACATACCAAACAGGAGATGCGTCTCGAATTTGCAGTATTCTATCTATCCTTTCTACTAAAGATTCGAGATAACCGCTTCCCCTACCAAACTTAGGAAGATTTTTCAAGAAACTGTATGAAAAAATCGCAGATGAGAAAAAACACGAGACCATGAATTCAAGGGAAAATTAAGTTTGAAATTCAAAATGGAGAGATCTGGAACTACAAGGAGCCTCCAGAACAAAAGATTATTGCTTAATGCAATATTAAAATTACCGATCAAGAAGATCTTCATATTCATTATAAATCGCTAGAGACTTATGATCAAATCGAAATTCTGTATCTAAATTAAGTAAAATTATCAAAAACTTTTTTTAAGGACTATTCAATGACGTTCTTTCACAGATCATAGAATAATAGCATTTCACCAGCGATATACGAATAGTGTAAACTTGACTTTTAGCAAAATCATTCGCTTCCCTACCAAGCCTTATATCTATGCTTTTTTTGTTCTTTTTATAAAAAAATATCACCCACAAGTAGATAGTAGTCTTTTTTGATCTTCTGATAAGTACCCAAGGATCTTGTCTAAAAGAGTGATTTTTGTAGCAGTGTCTACAAAAGAAGAAGTTATGGCCTCTACATTAAGTTTTATGATTTCTTTAAGATTTAGAGGCGAAGATTTGACATGAGTTAATTGAGAATTCTGATCAATAGGAAATCCAGACAAAAGCAGCATGGTATTTTGCAAAGAAATTCCTCCCATTTGAGGATTATCAGAGCTTAACGCAATATTAAGTTTATGATTTCTGAACAATGCGAAGAAAGGATGCTCATCAAGACTACTTATGATTGTCTTACTTAATTTGTTGGTTCCTGAATATTGGTGTAGAGAAGCTCCGAGTATAAGATTAATAGCAGGAGCCATAACGAGTGTGATATTTTTCTCCTGGATTTCATGAATAGTCGACAAATGTTCAATTGCTTGGAATCCGTGTGCTATTCTTTGTACAGGTAATGCTTCCAACGTTCGGCTTAAATATAAAAATCCCGTCCCCTCTCCTGCATGAGCTTCGCAACCAAACCCTTTATCGTATGCACGACGATAACCTGAAGTTAATTTGATTGGGTCTGCTTCAGGACAAATTTCTGCTCCAGCAGATTGCAAACCAACAAAGAGATTAGGGAAGTAAGATTCTGCCTCATCAAGCCAAATCGCAGCCTCTTCTGATCGTTGTTGTGTAGATTGCTGAAGATTAGAAGAACCTGTTTTATTAAAACAATTGAGGAAACGAAGTACTATTCCTTGACTCTGGAACAGTTGAGAAGCTCTAAAAAATAAATCGTATAAACGTAAGCGAGCTTCCTGAGGTTCAAGTGAAGGATAAATTGCGTAAGCTATCCGGATATTCTGTTGAACTTCGGTGTAAATGATATTATCTTGCCGGCATTGTTTTAAATAATTTTGCAAAACAAGCCAAAGATCGTTTTCATTTTGGATTCCTCCTGGAGGATATCTATGCCCCTGTACGGTAGCCATAATCCGATCAAAACTAGAGAAATCACGAGAGATAACAGCGTATTTTAATAAAGAAGTGTTAGGATGCGGCTCATAGCGAATATTTTCAAAATTTTTGAATATTTCAGAATAACTCTTATGAGGGTTTCCGTTAGATAGAGGAGGAGATATCCATTGGTTGTTTTGCCATTTTATAAGACCATTCCTGACGCCTAATTCCCAAGCTGTTTGTGGTGAAATAGTGCCTGGAAGATGTGTGTGAATATCTGCTTTAGGAAGATCTTTGATAAACTGACTTGTACAAGGTACATCGTCATATAATTCAGAGGACAATTGTGATAATTGTTGAATAATAAAAAACAGCCTCTTATCGATCATATCTTTTTTACTTCATTAATATCGGATTTATTCCCATTCAATAGTTGCTGGAGGTTTATCAGAAATATCATAAACCACTCTGCTAACTTCAGGGACTTCGTTAATAATGCGTGATGAACAATGATTAAGAAATTCTCTAGATAAAGATGGCCAACATGCTGTCATGAAATCAGTAGAATCTACTGCACGTAAAGCTATCGTATAACCGTAGTGACGACAGTCTCCTTTGACGGCAACAGATTTAACCGGCAAGAAAACAGCAAAAGCTTGGCTAACCTTGTCGTATAAATTAGCTCTTTTTAGTTCTTCAATAAAAATGCTATCCGCGTTTTTTACTATTTCTACATATTCTTGACGAATTTCTCCGAGAACCCTAACTCCCAAACCAGGACCAGGGAAGGGATGTCGGAATATTAAGGAATCCGGCAAACCTAGAGATTTACCTAAAGCTCTAACTTCGTCTTTAAAGAGAAAACGTAGGGGTTCTAAAAGTTTCAGGTTTAATTTTTCTGGCAACCCACCCACATTATGATGGGACTTGATTACTTGAGTTGCATCACAAGATTTTGCTGATTCAATTACATCGGAATAAATAGTTCCTTGAGCCAACCATTCAACGTCAAGGTTTTTAGATACTTCATCAAAAACTTCAATAAAAGAAGACCCTATGACTTTACGCTTCTGTTCTGGATCCTGTATTCCCGATAAATCTTGGAAAAACTTTTGCGAAGCATCTTCCACAATTATATCTAGACCTAGAGAAGAGAACTGCTGTTTAACCTCCTCCACTTCATTTTTTCTTAATAGTCCCGTATCAACAAAGACACAAGACAAACGATCGCCCAGAGCATTATGAAGCAAAACAGCTAAAACAGAAGAGTCTACTCCTCCAGATAAACCGAGAAGCACGCGTTCTGTTTCTCCTACTTTTTCTCTAACACTTTTGATAAGTTGTTTTTCTATTGTTTCAATTTTCCAAGTTGCTGAAGCCTGACAGATATCCTTCACAAAATTTGATAAGATTTTATCCCCTATTGCTTGAGAATCTGAAACTTCAGGATGGAATTGAAGACCAAAAAGTTTCTTTTCAGGACACTCCATAGCAGCGACAGGGCAATGCTGAGAACTCGCTGTAACAAAGAAATCCTTAGGAGGACAAGAAACAGAGTCGCAATGACTCATACGGATTTCAGTATGAAAAGTATCCTTATCAACAAGACCTTTAAAAAGTTCGCTTGGATAAAAAACTATAGGAGTATAACCAAATTCGTTTCCTCCTGCTCTTACCTCACTTCCAAAGTCTCTAGCGATAAGCTGCATACCGTAACATACTCCAAGTATAGGAATATTACTGTTATAGATTGCTTTATCAACTTGGGGGCTATTCTCCTGATAAACCGAATGAGGGCCTCCGGAAAAAATTAAACCCGAAGGAGATGCTTTAAGAAGACTTTCCAAAGGTGTATTCCAAGGAAGCACCTCACAAAATACGGAAAGTAAACGTATCTTTTTGGCTAGAATATTGGTGTATTGGGAACCAAAATCGAGAATGAGAATCTTACTCAAGATAGATTACCTTTTGCTATTTAGAGATTAGATAATTTGGAGCATGTTGAATGTGTTGTAAGTTATGAGTATGACTTTCGGATCTTCCAGAATGAGTAATTCGGGCAAATACAGCATTCTGGCGTAATTCTTCTAAATTACGAGCTCCCAGATAACCCATACCTGATCGGATCCCTCCTAGAATTTGATAAAGCACATCATGAAGAGAGCCTTTATAAGGTACAAGCCCTTCAACACCCTCTGGAACAAATTTTTTAGCATTATTTTCTTGAAAATAGCGCTCCGCACTTCCTCTTTTCATCGCTCCGAGAGAACCCATACCTCGATACATCTTATAGGCTTGTTCATTCATCTGAACAATTTCTCCAGGAGCCTCATCGGTTCCCGCTAGCATACTACCAAGCATAACGCAATGAGCTCCAGCAGCGAGAGCTTTAACAATGTCACCAGAATAACGCATTCCCCCATCAGCAATAACTCGAACAGACGAATCACGTAATGCTTCTGAAACATCCATGATTGCTGTTAATTGAGGTAATCCCACTCCTGAGATGATCCGTGTTGTGCATATAGATCCGGGACCAATCCCCACCTTAACAGCGTCTACACCAATTTCTGCTAAACAGAGAGCAGCCTCTCTTGAGACAATATTCCCCACAATTAGCGTTATTGAAGGATAATTTTTTTTAATAGTTAAAGCTGTATCAAGTACCAATTTAGAATGTGCGTGAGCAGTATCTATAACTAATGCATCTATACCAGCTTCGACCAAAACATCTGCTCTTTGCAAACCTTGCCGACCAATACCTATGGCACCGCCAACTACTAAAGAGGAGTCGTCTGATTTTACTTGTTTTATGACATTAACTTGTTGATCTGCATCCATATTTTTATGAACAATCCCAAGTCCTCCAGCGACAGCCATAGCTTTAGCCATGGACAACTCTGTAACCGAATCCATTGCCGCAGATAAAACAGGAATAGTTAAAGCCAATGATTCCGAAAGCGAGGAGGCTAAACAAGTATCTTGTGGAAGGACTTCAGAATATTGAGGAACCAATAACACATCATCAAAAGTTAAAGCTTCGCGCATATACTTCTCGATTAGAAAAAATGATTAAGAACGACCGTAGAGCAGAAATTTGTTTTTCTCAAACAACAGATGTTGAGGAAAATCGCTTCAAAATATAGTCAACTGGATTTCGATTAAAATTATCGTAATACCTTCATACAATAATCTCAACGGATGTTTGAAAATTTTTAGAAAAAATCCGTAGTTAGAAAATTCAGAAAAAGTCACTTTAGATGCCGTGGAACTAATGATGGGAATCAAAGTTACTATATAAATTGAATTCAGAATTCAAAAAAGAAAGACCGGGAGTTATTTATAAACTCTCGGTCGAGATATCATTTAATTGAATATATAAGAGGAGTTTAGTAACGCAATGGGGAATCTTTATATTCTTCATGAACAGTCTTTATTGATTCGCCATTCGCTAAAAATGTTGTATCTAAATAATCCTGCGCGAAATTATCTCCAAAATCCTCTTTCACGTCATCAGATGCTACAGCAAACCAAATCATGGAATAATAACCTTTTACTGGCAATACATCACTAGAACATGCTTGCGGCCCAGCAATCCAAGCAAAAGCTACACTATGACTACACTTGTTTGAAGACCCATAATCAGAAACTAAAACAGGCACAAACTCATAAACTCCTTCACGACGACGACACGCCACAAAATCATCTTCTCCTATCGCCAAAACAATGCCGTTACAGGATTTTCCTGGTGCGTGCTTTAAATTTAAAAAACCACGATTTTGAGGCCCATCTGCTTCTGTTAATCTGGTAGAGCCTCCTAAAAGATCCACATCCAAATCGAATGTTCTTACATAATTGTGCAACCAAACAGCATGCGGGCGGTATTCCTCAAGAGTATTTTTCGCTGAAACTGGATTCATTAAACTTCCGTAAACGAACATAGGAATATAAGGAGTAGTTAAATGCATTTTTGCGTGTATCTCCCTCCAGATCTTACGAGATTCTTCATTCACCTTCTCAATAACCTTAGGATCAGTATTCTCCTTGGCTAAACATTGAGCGGGTGTATAAGCGACAGGATATGAAGAAAAATCAGAAATAGGCAAGTTAATGCAAAATACCTGATCGACATTACTATCCTTTGAAGGAACAGTTTCAAAACAACCACTAAGCAATAATAAACATCCGAATAGGCACAATATCGACTTATGCATTAAAAATTCTCCTATATACTTAAAAGAAGATAGTTAATCTTAATGTTAGTCTATTCTTTATTAATTGACTTCTATAGAAACTTAAAAATCTTAAGAATTTGAATATGTTCAACGTAATAATTCATTGAGATAAAATCAAAGACGTACGTCCTGAGAAAGATTCCACCATCAATATCAATAGCGCAACTAAGCCAACGCCGAACGAACAAATTAAAAAAAATCGATTAAGAAGTGAGGAAGGAAATTAAGTATCCTCATGAGATTAAATGTCTTTTCTCTGTTCTGAGATTGTTACGAGCCATCTATCCCTATTAAGAATTCAGATGATCCATTGCAGTTAAAAAAATTTTTATATATCTTATTCAACCAAAAATTAATAAACCAATTAGGGATTCGGCATGTCAAATCCAATACCTACACAACGTCCAAATATTTCTTCTCTTCACTCAATCACAAGTCAAACTGAGATAGACGCGAATTTTTCTCCGCGACGATCATCTCTAAGACTATTTCTAGATACAATGTTGATTGTTTTGGGCTTTTCTACTGTAGTTTCAATCTTTGTAGCAATGTTTTTTCTCAACGGACTCAGTATGCTAAACGCAACAACAATCGTGTTATCGGCATCTTTAATTCTCATGGGCATTGTATTTATTAGCATTGGGGTACTTTTCTTTGTGAATAACATAGAACAAGGACTCTCTGGCATTTTAAGAAAACGTTTAAAGGAAAGAGAAGCTGAGATAAAAGATCTTAGAGACCAATTACAAACTCACGAACTTAATCTTGCTTTTGCTCCATCAGAAGATCTCATAGAAGCTTCTGAAATTATAGAAACACCTGGATCTACAGAAACGATCACAGAGACTCTTATAGAGATGGAACAACTAAATCCGTAGCTCATTGAATAGAACTTTCAGACACAATCTTAGCTAAAATATTGCGAAAAATAAACAATCAAAAAATCAATCATTTAGAAAAAAAATCCCAAGATTTTTTTATCAAAAAACGCACTTTCAAGACTATCTGAAGACTATTTTTTTGTTTTTATTCAACATTTTTTATCGCAAACAAAGTTGTAAGTTGTTAGGGTCTTTTGCTTTTAAACTAAATATTGCAAATGAGGCAAGGATATGAGAACACAAAACTTCTTTCTATCGAAAATCAGATTATTGGGTGCTTTATGCCTAGCTTCCCTTTCTGTTTTAATTACTGGCTGTGATGTTGATGATGTATTTACTACCGATAGACACCTAGTTGAAGAAGCTAGAAGTTCAGCTCCTATTTTCACAGAGACTAACGATACCGATCATGTCTGGGATACAATAAAAACAGCCTGGGGATTATCTGCTCAGATGAATTGTGTTCCTGTAGTGGTTTATGATGACCTTATGAATCCTTTCAGATTCGAAACTCAAGGAAAAAGTCTTTGGAATACTGCTGTAGATGTTTCTAATAGCAAACGTATTTTCAATTACGATGCGCGTACTGACAAAAAAGATAATTCCACAAAAAATTATGCAGAAATTAATGCTCTTGCCCTAGATTTAGCAAATTCTAAAGAAGTTTCTCATTTCTCCGCTGTTTTACACGGTATTGAAAAAGAGACATTTGTTGCTTTATGCAAACATTATCCACAACACAGTTTAGTACCTGTAATTGTAACTAGAACATCTGGTCAGGATATTAGCTATAGTCTCGGATTTATGTTCTCAGTAACAAATCCTGCTTTACAAACACGTCAGGACGTTCTTCCTAATCACGAACATTTCTTAGAAATCTGGAATAGCATCAACTGCAAAGACGTTACTGATTTTTACAATGAGAACTTCCCTGCCGACTATATCAATACGACACTCCTTGCTAATGGAGATTCCATCAACTCTTTAATCCCTGCAAATAAATAATCTAAAGTAATCTTTAGAATACTTATTGTAAAACCTCGCAAACATCCTTGCGGGGTTTTTTCATTTAAAGCTAATACGAACAAATCCTCATCGCAAAAAAAGATCCTCTTATCCATATTCTGAGCCTATCAAAAACCTAAATAATTCTTAGACTGCACAAATCACAATATTTTTATTTTCTTCATATTTAATGTGTTAGGCATTAAAATCTCAGAGTTTACAATCTACAGTTAAGGCAGATTAATGTTATTAATGCACGAAACTAGTTTAGATTTTCTTAACCAAACACGAAATCACCCCCAATTTGTAAAAAATGCTTACGTACGTAATGCCCCAATTGGTTTCGCACCACGCTTACGTATGGGTGTAGAGGATATAACATTATTTTCTTCTTCTGCTCTAACATCTTCTTTATTAAGTTCTCTCCCTATTTTAGGCACTATTCGCGGCTTAGCACGCCTGTATAGCGTTTGGTCTGTCAAAGACAGAAGAAACGATCACTTCAAAGATCAAGTGACACATACCCTTTTGGGAATTTTCGAAGTTTTAGGATTAGGCGCAGCTCTTCTAGTTGTGAAAATTGCTATCACAGCTTTGATATACCTTTCCTTTTTCATCTTTATGTTATTTGGCATGCTCTACGGACTCGTAAGCACAAAAGTGGAACAATTGCCATGCTTTGCCAAACAAAATTCTGAGACTACTAAGATTTAAAGCAAATACCGAAGGCCCCTAAACTAGTCCTCAATGAGGGGATTTGTTGGAATAAATATTTCGATTTTTTAAATAGGTAAAAGCATATTCATGAAAATGTACAACACACACGCGGAATTTGCGAATCAAACTGGAAATCATCCTTATCTTATTAGAACTGCCTACTCTCGAACTCATAGTGAGATTGTTCAGGAAAAGGAAGTTTGGATGAACATGATATTAAGTTCTGTCCCCATTTTAGGCACTATTCGTGGCTTAGCACGCCTGTATAGCATTTGGTCTGTTAAAGATAAAAGTGAGGACACAACTTCAGCTTTAATAATACACACCCTAGTAGGTATTTTTGAAACTCTAGGTTTAGGTGTAGTCCTTATAATTGTTCCTATTTTCTTCATCTTCATGAATATAGTCTTAGGATTTATAAGACTTCTCTTTGCATTGATTGGAAGAAGCATCTGCAATCTAAAACGACTATGTTTGCCTAACAAAGTTAACACAGCTAATTAAAGCTTAAAAAACTTGTGAATCTCTAAGAATCCGGGAAGCGCTATTTTCTATAAATTAGCGCTTCCTTGTTTTTTAACCACCTACACTCTAAAATTTCTGTAAATTATTTTTTATATAAGACGATGTTTATTTCAAAATACGCAACACACCTTGAATTTAAGGAAAAAACCGCACACCATCCCAATTGGATCAAAAGTGGTTATATTCGCGACCTGGAATCTACAGAGTCTCATAGAAACTGTTGGATAATTATTGACTACGAGAATTTAAAAGCTTCCCTTCTCTCTTCTATCCCCATTTTAGGCACTATTCGTGGTCTAGCGCGTCTTTTTCATGTTTGGTCTATCAAAGGTAGCGTAGAGCAAATAAATAACACGATTATTCATACAATAACGGGCATTTTAGAAACTCTAGGTTTGGGAGTCGTTCTCCTAGTATTTAGAATCACCTTAACAGCCATATTTATTCCTATAATCATTCTATTTTGTCTATGTGCTATCTTAATTGCTTGCTTCAAAAATCAATTTGAAGACGCGCTTACTAAAAGTTTAACCAGCGAAGTCCGTATAGTGTAAATAGCGCAATTAAAATACCCCTTCCTCTTCCAAGAGGAAATACGTTTCTAGCTTTATTTTAACGGCCTATGTTAAAATTTTACCCTGTGAAAAATCTAACATGGGGAAAAACTATGTTTATCAATAGTTACGAAACACCTTCCGATTTTCTAGAGGGAACTTCTAATCATCCCGAATGTATTAAAAGTGCTTATATACGCAAAAGACCGAACGGGAACATCTCTAATCAGCAAGATATGAAAGCTTCATTCTTGGGAGCTCTTCCTATCTTAGGAACTCTTCGGGGCTTAGCACGCCTGTATAGCGTTTGGTCTGTTAAAGATAGAAGTGGGGATGCTCAAAAAGATGTAATCGCTCATACAATAGTTGGTGTCTTAGAGGTTCTTGGGTTTGGCCCTATCTTCCTAGCGTTGAATATTGCCGCAGTTATTATCGGGATTTTCGTTATCATTGCCGTCGGAGTTATAGGCCTGTTGTGCCAGGGAATTAAATGTGGTGTTAAGTTCTTAACAAAACCTTGTCTACCTAATAGATGCTAGCCGGTTCCCTTTATGTATTTTCTTCCCGCAAACTAGGAGGAGACGCTCTTATTTAGCTCTCCTTTCTATTTCTATTTTAACCACTTATGCGTTAAAATGTTTCCTATTCATAAAGATTTTTTAGGGAGAAAGTTATGCTCACCACAAATTATGCAACAAGTTTTGATTTTATCGAGGGAACAATTAACCATCCATCTCTGATTAAAAGTGCTTACGTACGTAATAATACGGGTATCGATTCTCATCTGGACTGTTGGTTGATAGATGGTAAAGAGAATCTGGAGAACACTATATTGAGTGCTCTACCTATTCTAGGAACTATTCGTGGTCTAGCGCGTCTTTACAGTATTTATTCTGTTAAAGACAGAAGTGAGGATACTAAAGCAAATACTATTATCCACACCATTACGGGTGTTCTAGAAGCCCTAGGTTTAGGAATCTTCATCCTTATTGCTAAAATTCTTATTTTACTCTCAGTAATGGTTATCTTCTACACCGGAACTAGCCTGGGCTTAATCAAAGATGACAACTAAAGTTATGAAAATAACATAGCCTTTCCTAAGGAGATCTTCTAGTTTTCTAAACTTAGATCTCCTTAATATTTTAACACCTCTTCTTTCGTTTTTGTATCAAACTAGCTCTCAAGCAAAATAGATGCAAATTAAGCCACTTTCTCTCTATAATTTTGAATCATTTGTCGATCTAAATTCTTAAGTAATTGATCTATTTGCTACGAATCTTAAATCTGTGGAGCCCTAAAGTAGGGAGGGACTATTTTGCATAATGAAATGATTTTTATAGGACAAACTGTGCTAATCGTACTTGCGGGAATATTTTTCGCTTCTAAAAGTACAGGATGGCTAACGGGTTGGTTATCTACCCTGTCGGTAATCATGAATGTATTTGTTTTAAAACAGATCGTTCTATGCGGTTTAGAAGTGACCTCTGCTGATGTCTATATGATCGGTATACTCTCCTGCTTAAACTTCTCTAGAGAGCTCTACGGACAAAATAAGGTAAACGAAGCTATGATCGGCTCTTGGGTTATTACAATAGCTTTTCTTCTCCTAACACAACTACATCTTGCTCTTATTCCTTCCTTGAATGATACAACCCAGCATCATTTCATAGCATTATTCTCACCCACACTACGACTAACATTAGCCTCTTTGATCACTGTGATTCTCGTTCAGATTATCGATCTTAAGCTCTTCTCCTATCTAAAAAACCTATTTCAAGATAAGGCTTTTGGAACCCGCTCAGCCATATCTTTAATCTCCTCGCAAATTTTAGATACCCTACTATTTTCTTTCCTAGGTCTCTACGGCATCGTATCTAACCTCACTCATGTCATCCTATTTTCTCTCATCACAAAGATATGTGTGATTGCTATGTCGGTGCCTGTCGTCGTCCTTGGTAAATATTTTAGAAAAAGAAAAGAAGCTTAAATCTCCCCTATAAATTCTATTTACAGTAAAACATAGGCTCGATACGCTTACTTTCCTCTCTTCAAGCGAGATATAAAATAACAATGTTCCCTGGGGATAATTCAGGTTCCTAATCGTGGCATTAAAATTTCACGTTCTTCATCAATCTAAAAAATCTCGAGCTCGTGTAGGCAAAATAGAAACTGCCCATGGAGTCATAGACACCCCTGCTTTTGTTCCTGTTGCGACTAATGGCGCCTTGAAAGGCGTTGTCGATCATAGCAATATCCCACTTATGTTTTGTAATACCTACCATCTCTTGGTACATCCAGGAACAGAGGCTATTGCCGCTATGGGAGGATTGCATAAATTTATTAATAGAAATGCTCCGATAATCACAGATTCTGGAGGATTCCAAATTTTCAGTCTTGCCTACGGCTCAGTGGCAGAAGAAATCAAAAGTTGCGGGAAAAAGAAAGGCTCTTCGTCCATCTTGGAGATTAACGACGAAGGCGTATGGTTTAAATCTTACAGAGACGGTCATAAGCTCTTTCTATCTCCAGAAGTTTCCGTACAAGCTCAAAAAGACCTAGGTGCTGATATCATCATTCCTCTTGATGAGCTCCTGCCCTTTCATTCTGATGAAAAGTATTTCCTATCATCGTGTTCCCGAACATATGTCTGGGAAAAACGCTCTTTGGATTATCATAAAAAAGACCCTAAATATCAGTCTATGTACGGAGTAATTCATGGAGGTATAGATCCTGAACAAAGGAAGATCGGGTGCCAGTTTGTGGAAGATCATGCTTTTGATGGATTTGCCATTGGAGGGAGCTTAGGAAGAAACCTAAAAGAAATGGTACCTGTTGTTGATGTCACAACTTCATATTTATCTAAAGATCGTCCAGTGCATCTTCTAGGAATAGGAGATCTCCCCTCGATACATGCGACAGTCGGCTTTGGGATAGATTCTTTCGATAGTTCCTATCCAACTAAAGCAGCGCGCCACGGTTTAATTCTATCATCTCAAGGGCCTATCAAAATTGCTAATCAGGCTTATGCCAATGATCTTTCTTCCCTAGATCCCGAATGTACATGCCTAACATGCACCTCAAACATCTCTAGAGCTTATCTAAGACATCTTTTCAAAGTCCATGAACCTAATGCAGGAATTTGGGCCTCTATCCATAATTTGCACTATATGCAAGAAGTTATGAAAAATATCCGAAAACAGATCTTAAATGACGAGATCTGATCCAGCTTATCTTTAAAGCTAACCCCCTATTATCAATTCTAATGTGATTTAACTTAAAACACTTAAATTACAATCAAATAAAAATATAAAATAGAAAATTGCTTTTTATTAATAATAGGCATAATTTTTCCGAGTTTTAGATAAGGAAACACTCTCAAAACTATATAAAAACCCATATTTATGAATATGTTAATTATAAAATAGAACAAATTACACTTAATAAAACTATTACATTCTAAGCATAAACATGGATTGTTTTATCTATAGATATAAAAATAATACGGAGTTTTTTTTTGATCATCAAAACGCCTGCTGGCTATTTAAAGAAGGCTTTATTAGATCAGAAACCCAGATGCTACCCTACACAATGGATTGGGAAATCAATATAACCAGTGCTGATGAAATCAAAGAACTCCTTGTCCGATGCATTCCTATAATAGGCAATATTCTTGGTTTTGGAAAACTCTATAGCGTATGGTCCACAAGAGATCCTGAGGATCGATATAAAGATATCCTATTCCATACGCTCTCGGGAGCATTAGAAGCCTCGGGGTTAGGTATAGTGGCTTTAAGTTTAAAAATAATCACAACAATAATTTTCTATATCTTTGAATTTCTTGAATGCCTGGTGTGTACAATGATCTCTACATTTCTCCCAAGCTCTCCATCATCAGAAAGATTCTCTCTCATATAAATAAAGGTAGTACTGATCTTCTAAATACCAAAGGAAACAACCCAATTTTTCTAAAAACTTTAGATAATTAAAATTATTATTTTAACGAAAAAACAAGATTTTAAAATTAAATAAGTTGCACATTTTATTTTAATTTATAATTGCAATTATTCATAAATATAAGCAAACTTCTCCGCGCTAAATTTCAATAAAATAAATATAAGATAATTTGAACTAACGAGAGCATGCTTTATGTGCATAAATACCTACGGAGATAATTCAGAATTTCATAACGCAACACAAAACTACCCCTTACTTTTTAGACTTGGGTTTGTTCGTGATCAATTCGGGCTCAAAGATTGGAAATTTGATTGGTTAATTTCTAATGATATTGAAGATTTAGACGCTGATGGAATTGTTATACAAGTTTTACGCGCCCTTCCTATCATCGGAACAAGTATGGGTGTAAGTAAAATCTATAGTGTATGGTCTACAGACACCTTAGAGGATAGTCTAAAAGATAAAATCATTCATACAATAGTCGGATTAATTGAAATCTGTGGCTTGGGCGTTATCACTTTGATCATGAAAATCTTTTATTTCGCCCTTACATACATTATTGTAGCCATTATACCTCCATGTGTTCGTCTTAGAAAAGGTCCCGAAGCAGAAGAAAATATGAGAGAATTCTTAATCGATACACTTTCTTTCGGGCTATGATTCTACTACCCCTCTCCGACTCTACCCTTGCGATAATAAACTATTAAAAAACAAAGATTTCCAAAAACTAAAAACTCTAAATTATTATCTGTTAATAACTTATAAATCAATTTTATATTTATAATTGAAACTATTTCAAACGATACATAAGCTACTCCGCACTCAGTATTTAAAAGTGAAAAATATAGTTATGTTTATTGATAGATATCCTAATAATTGGAATTTCTGGATTCACACGAAAAGTTCTTGTTCTCTATTTCGCTCTGGTTTTGTTCGCAATTCTCGTGGCGTTCAACATATTCATAGAGAATGGAATATCTCAACAAGTAACGGCGTTTTTTCCAAAGCAAATATGTTGGAAATCAAAAAAGCCACTCCTATCTTAGGAACAATCATGGGTCTAGGTAGGCTCTATAGCGTTTGGTCTACAAAAGATCGTATTACAAGTAAAACAGAGCTACTTCTACACACCCTAACCGGTATCATAGAAACCTTAGGCTTAGGCATTATCCTTTTAATCGCAAAGATCATTCACTTGGCAATTAAAACGTTATGCGAAAAGGTTTGTTCATACTGCTGCTGTAATCGCTACGGAAATCTGGAAACTAGCTCTACATCTTCTGAAGATTCAACAGAGATCGAAAATGTGAGATCTAATCCACCTTTCAACGAAATAGACTTCGACAACTTCAATCCTGAACAAATGGTTAATCTACTCTCTACTACTGTCCATGGGGATCCTTCTAAAGGAGAAAAAGTTACAGTATCTCTAACATTAGATCCTCAAGTGATGGAACAAATGATAAATGTAACATCCCAATTATTATCCAATATCGTGAACATTGATGAGGGTGATGAAGAAGGTGTATTTAGAGGTATTTCTCAATTTCAAAATATTCTCGGCACAGGTCCTATACAAAACCAAATGCATGGAATCGCCTCTTCTTTAAGAGAATTGTCTTCTTCAGAAGAGGAAAACTCTTAACAATCTTTTAGATAGCACCCTTAGGTGCACTATAGAAAAACCAAAACTCTTCTCCTGTATTATCCTCTTATACACTACAGAATATAAGAGAAGAGATCTATATCCACAGCAAATTTAAACCTTCTCTTTTTACTCCCCAATACAAATGAGTTATCAAAGTCATAATCTCTTGAATGAAGAGAATATAAGAGAGTCTCTAACAATCTTTCTTACAGGTTATAATTACTCCCAACCTGATCCTATCGACAACAAATCATTAAAAAACAAAGATTTCCATAACTAAAAATTCTAAATTATTATCCGTTAATAACTTGTAAATCCATTTTATATTTATAATTGAAACTATTTCAAACAATACATAAGCTACTCCGCACTCAGTATTTAAAAGTGAAAAATATAGTTATGTTTATTGATAGATATCCAGATAACGAGAGTTTCTTTAATGCAACACAACATTATTATTCTTTATTGCGCTCCGGTTTTGTTCGCAATCCTCATGGTGTTCGATCCATTTGCAAAGAGTGGAATATCTCAACAAGTAATGGCGTTTTTTCCAAAGCAAATATGTTGGAAATCAAAAAAGCCACTCCTATCTTAGGAACAATCATGGGTCTAGGTAGGCTCTATAGCATTTGGTCTACAAAAGATCATACTACAAGTAAAATACAACTACTTCTACACACCCTAACTGGTGTCGTGGAAACTGCAGGCTTGGGCATTATCCTTTTAATCGCAAAGATCATGCGCTTGGCAATTAAAACGTTATGCGAAAAAGTCAATTTATATTCCTTCTGCAATCGCTATCAAAATCTGGAAACTAGCTCTACATCTTCTGAAGATTCAACTTTTAGCACAGATCAAGAAGAACGAAATATAAGACACACACCTTTAACTCGCGAAAGAATAAATCATACAATAACAACAGCAACTGAATTGGTCTCAGACCTCACAACTATAAATGAAGAAAATAGAAATATAGTTGGAAATGTTACTCAATTACTCAACACATTAGAAACAAGCCTACAAAATCAAGAAAATGAAATACTTGATTTATCTGCTAGTGATAGCGAAGAAGTGTCAGAAATAACAATAGTATAGCAATCTCAAACAAACCTTCTGAAAAGAATCAGTTTAAATATGCTATAAAAAACTTAACCTCTTCTCCTGTATTACTCTCTTATAAACTTATAAAGTATAAGAGAAGAGACTTCTCTTCGCGTTAATACGAAGCTCATATCTATCTTTTTTTACTTCCTGATAAAACTAATAAACAAGAAATGGCACAAAATGCCAATGCCGATGCCATGGGAATCGTAATAAATCCAAAAATAAATAATTTTGTTGAGCAAGAAACTCTGCCACAAATATCTATCGTCATTCCAGAAATCTCCTGAAGACAAATCTGATAAACGGCAGTTATCATGCCTATAATAGATAAAGGTAAAGCGTAGATCTTTACCAAACTATCTTCACGATATGTAGCAATTCCTAAAATAATCGATAAAGGAAATAAGCAAATCCTTTGATAATAACATAAAACACAGGGCTCTATGTTTAACAGGTAGCTGTAATAAATACTCATTACTGTCCCTGTACAACAAATCAACCAAGCAAAATATAAAGCATAATTACGAATGAATCTAATCATCGTTTTCCTCTGTAGCTTGTAAATGGCGGATTTGTCGAATAACGCGTTCTAACTCATCAAATGTAGGATCTTCAATCAGATAGTCTCCAACTACAGCTGTTGGTGTTGCTAACTGTCCTCCAAGAACCTGAGAGCCATAAATATTATTCTTCTTAATTTGCTCTTCATATTGCTGAGAATCCACGCATTGCATTAATCCCTTAGGATTGATACTACGACCCGAATGCGTTTTCAAATTCTCAGCCAACTTAGTCAACACCTCAGGAGTTGCCCAACGTTTACCCTCTTCCTTAGGATAAGTAAGTAACCTATGGAAATACTCAATATAAGCCTCTATGTCGGTCTGACGTGGGTCATGATGATAGATACAAAGTAACGCTTGAGCAGCTGGCATCGACCCTCGAATAAAACATACAGGAATTAACGTAAACGATACCTCACCAGTATCAATGTAGTTCTTCTTTAAGAGAGGAAAAACCTCAGTACTAAACTCGGCACATGCGGAACATGAAGGCTCTTCAAACACTGTAATGTTAATCGGTGCATAGGGATTGCCAAGAGTTGGAAAATGCTTGGCATTGGTAGGAATATGAGCTTTAGGAGGTAATAGCGTCTGCTTTTTATAAATCATTAATCCAAAGCATAGTATGAAAAAAGCACTGGTAACTATGACTAATATCTTTTTATTCAATGATCGTTCTCTTATCTTATAAGGCTCACACAGAACTAAGAAATAGAATAAAAAAATAAAAATTTAAAACTATTTTTTACATAAGAAGGATAGCGCATCCCCTCTTTGTCTTTCATTTATATATTGAGATGAGTTGAATTTGATAAAAAACCTTTTAGTTTTATTATTCTCATTCTATTTAGAAAGAAAGATCCCACTATTTTTCTTTTTATGGATAAAGAAACCCTAGAAAATATTTATAAGCACTTCCGGTATCGCTTTTTTAAATTAAGTATTCTCCCCGCATTTTTAGGACTACTGCTTATATGCACACCAAATACTCTGAACTATCAAGCACCAAGCGTTATCCTTTCCGATAGAGCTTGTGGAAGCCTGTTAATTATTTTAGCTTTAATATCTTTTTATAGACGTTCTGTACTTTGGTTCGGTGTATTTATAGGTATTTGGGTAACTCTTTTCCCTTGTTTTCCAGAACGCTCCTCTATTGTTTTTGCAAATGATACGCTGATAGGATTTGCTATCTTCGCTGTTGTTTGTATTCCCCCTACACGACCAGAAGCTTTGGAGGTTGGTCCCACTCTTCCTGAAGGAATGACTTATAACCCGTCTTCAGGAGGACGAAGAGCTGCTGTCTTAATACTAAGTTTATTAGCCTGGTTGCAATCACGTTTTTTAACAGCGTCCGCATTAGGAATCTCTAGGACCGCTTTCGAATGTGATTTCCTTGTCTACGCAGCGATGATGACCGCTTATTCCCTACTTGTTGTTCTCTCTTTATCTGGTGGAGAACGTCGTTGGCATACACGACCAAAAATAGTATTAGCGACAGCAATCACTTTGCTTTCTGCTATTATCCTTACCTTCATTCCTATTGTATCAAAACAGATGACCTTAGATTGTTGGATATGCTTATCTCTAACAATACAGCCCGCCCTAGCCTTTGTTTTTGCTTATGATGAATTTAGAGCAACATTCACATATCTAGGACAATTTGTTGGGAAAAAACGCGAACTTATTCGCATATCATTATTCGGGTCAGAATACTATAGAGATTCATTATTTTGGGAAGAACGTACTGTCCTTCCTTTTATAAAAGCATGCAAACAAGCTTTCCAGGGTATTTCCTTTCCTATTAATCTTCTAATTGCTGTTTGTGTAGCAATAGGATTTATCAAAGTAAGCGATGAGCTTGCTGTTACAGATAAATTGAGAAATTATATCGATATTTGCTGTTGGTTTATCATTGTATTAGCCACTCTATCTTTTGCTAATAGTCTTCGTCATCTTAGATGGTTATGTGTGATTTTCTCAGCGGCAATTCTACTTTCTCCTGTTTTCTTCCACATTCCGCTACACTCTCCTATATTGATTCCAACGATCATCATAGGAATTGCTTTGATTGTTCTATCTGTAGGGAAAATAACACAGAAAAAGTAAATGGTTTTCACTAAGTCAACATCGAACTAATTCCCGCTGAGGTTTCTCCTTGCTGAACCTCAGCAGCTTGATCTTCCTCTTCCTCAGCTTCTAGACGATCTCGTTTTTCTTTGTCACACTCACTTGCGTAAATATCATCTCGAGCACGATCTATACCCTCGGCAATAACAGCATCATGCACAGAAGTATGTGGAGAATCCTTATCTGGAATAACCTTTATGGTCTGCAATAAGGTAACATAAGAAAATCTCTGAGGGTATTCGGGTAGTAGAACTTGAGATTCTATAAACTCCGCGACCTCTTTTTTCGTAAATCTTCCTCTTTGACTATTACAGTAGTTCAAAATCTGCAGATAATTACTCTCTGCTAGTTGTTTGTGTTTACTTAATGCTCCTTTATGATGCTGGAAGGCATACATAATTAAAGGCGCGGAAATCAATACTGAAGAAAGAATTCCAGGAAGAATGAAAGGAAGAAATACGTCTAAAGCAAAAGAAAATCCCTCCAAAGGGTACCCAGCTAAAAGAGATCCTATCAATAACAATACTATAGAACAGACAAAAACAATCGTAGCGATAACTACAAGAGGAGAACCCTTACAACGATGAGAATGAATACCATTATAAAGAGAAAGTTTTTCATCCGAAGGAAGTAGGGTGTAGCCTAACTGTGAAGATTGTACATTAGCAAGTGGTAACGTCATGTTAAAAGACACTCGCGGATATCCTCTATAAGCATATGGACATTACCGGAAGAACGCGTTGAATCATTAAAGAATACAGGAACAAGTCCCCGATTTTTAAGTACATAAAATGCGTCTCCAAGAAAGGCTACATCACGAAAGTCATGAGTAACAAGCACTACAGTTTTATAGTCTTTTCTTGCTAATCGTAGAATGTACTTATACAACAATTCCTTAGTCGTAATATCTAAAGAAGAAAATGGCTCATCTAGAAGTAATATTGGTTTAGGAGATAAACACTGACAAGCTAAAGATACTCTTTGTTTTTGTCCTTCGGATAATTCATCAGGATAACAATCCAATAGATTCCCTATATTAAAGCTCTCAATCACCTCAGCCAACTTCTCAGAAAATATAGAGAATCGCTTACTCTTTACTCCCAATTCAGAACCGAGATAAATATTTTTCAATACAGTTCTCCATGGGAGTAGAGTCTGTTTTTGTTGCATATAAGCAACATCTGTTTGCTGAATAGGTTGGCCAAGCCATAGGATTTCTCCTTCAGAAGGAGATAAGAAATTAGCAATTAAACGAAATAAGGTAGTCTTTCCTATTCCAGAAACGCCTAGAATAATAGAAATCTTTCCTGGATGCGCAGAAAAAGAAGTTTTTTTAAAAATTAACTTATCTGAGTAAGAATAACTAAGATCTTTGACTTCTAACATGTAGAAACCATGACTTTTGGAAGGAAGACGGCTTGCGGTTACCAAGACTTGAACTTGGGACCTCGACATTATCAGTGTCGCGCTCTAACCAACTGAGCTATAACCGCGAGTTTTGGAGACTAGGAGAGTCGAACTCCTGACCTTCTGAATGCAAATCAGACGCTCTACCAGCTAAGCTAAGTCCCCGTTTATTCTTCTCTTATTACTATAGAAAAACAAAAAGTTATCTTAATGACTAAGAGATTTAACCTCAACCAAAGAATTAGGAAAAAAAACGAATCAATGGGTTAAACAGATTTCTTTGAGGACACTTTTCAAAAGAGAATCCATGTAAAATTTACTTGTTTCACTTTGAAGTTGTAGCCAGCTTGTATTACTTGAGGACTCAAGAGGATGAGGAATAAGGATGTTGACGCCTAAACAAGGAACATCAAATTCATAGCACACTTGAGAAACAGCTCCTCCAGCACTATCAAAACCTTGAATATCGGAATGGACTTTTTGGAGAGAAAGAAAATAATTCTTAGACATTGTAAATGCTTCTCCAGTAGCTATGATCCCCTCAGTAAGATCATGTTCTGTAGATGTCATAGGTTTTAAGTAACCGTGCATCTTTAATAGATCTTCTATAGCTTTTTTATGAGTAGCAATAAACTGCCTACCTCCATTCTTTGCAGCCTCTCTATAGGCTTCGCTTGTAGCAAAAATGCATTGATTGATATCGGGTATTTCGAATCTTTTGAAAAATGGACGGACGTCAGAATCATAATTAACATAACCGTTAGAAATTAAGACATTCCCAAAACGGCCAGTCTCAGAACGTGAATAACAAGTACCAATAATTAAAATAAGCTCTACACGATGCTTTAGAATCATGTTACAGCTAATCACAGCTGCAGAAACTTTATTAGGCCAAAAAGAAGACATTACCAGATACTTTCCAAAATAATCTCCGGAATAATATGTCCTTCTTCCCTCTATAGTCTTCTTACTATTAGCAAACCAAGGTATAGGACATTCTGCATCAGAAGACTCAGAAATTTCGGGAAGAGCAAAAATGATTCCTATACGAGATAAAGGAGCGTTCTTTTCATTAAAAATATCAATAGGCTCTGCTTTTAAAGAGATAAAAGAACAACAAAGAATAGTGGCAAAAAAAATGCGAAGAACCATAAAAATTCCATCTTATAGAATTCTGGTTCCTTATAGAAAAACGAACTGTTAAAGAGAATGAAAAAGCTAGAAGTGAAGATAGCTCTTTCGACTCTAGAGGTAGCGAAAAACTAGACTCGAAAGAGCAAATCTTCTATGAATTTTTATTCATAACAAAGAGAAACCCGTTCTTCAAAGTCTGACTTTCTTTTTTAAATCTATAGTTCTTGCTTCGCGCACTTTGGTAATCTTAAATGATTTCGTGAATGTTTCGTATTCTTTATCCAAAGCCTTAGCATCTTTGTTTTTATAGACCATGAACACTTGATAGAGAGTATGGTTTACTGAAACCAACATTCCTCTAAAATAGATGTCTTCACAAGATATCCAAAATTCTAAAGCTTTGTGTCCTTGCACCTCTTTTGCCTGCATGAATAGGACTTGAGACTCTGGGAGAGCCTGCAGCATTCCTGAAAACCCTTCTTGAAGATTTAATTCTGGTCGACTCACGTCAACTTTCTCAGGATATTCCCACACAGACACAACATATACAGTATTATCTGATTGTGTTTCTGTAACGTATGTATCATAGCGTATAGTAAGTTCTGATTGCGGGATCTCTATGATCTGACCAGAATGTTCTGGATCCCCCGGAAACTCTGCGGAAAATCCGCAATTTTTCGTATAGTCATACCGTTTCCACTTGAGACTGTCTTTGATTTGAGAAATGGAGATATCGCTGTCTTTGATCTCTTTATTAGAGAACCAATTCTTCATCTTAGAGAGGAATCCAGCCTTCGATTCCCCTGCAACTAATGAAGTTGGGCATAGGGCTTGAAGAGATATTAATACGGTTAATATGAACTTACTTAATTTTGAAAGCATAATAAAAATAAAATACGTTTATTAATTTAATAATATAACTTCCGCGACTTTTTATTATAAATAAAACATAAAAAATCAAAATCATCAAAAAATCTTGTGTTTTATAAAATCCATAATGATAATCCTGCTTGTTAAAAAATCTTAGAAATTAAGAGTTATAGCGCATATGGAAGAGCAAGTATTTGCTAGTAAGAAGGTTGGAGTTTTGCCAGCACGATGGGGTAGTGTCAGATTTACTGGTAAGCCCTTAGCAAACATCCTCGGAAAGTCTTTAATACAAAGAACTTACGAGAATATTAATCAAAGCACAACACTAGATAAGGTTGTTGTAGCTACTGATGATCAACGCATTATGGATCATGTTCTAGATTTTGGTGGTGATTGCGTAATGACAAGTCCAGAATGTGCTAATGGAACGGAACGCACAGCAGAAACTATATCACGTTATTTCCCAGAAGCTGAGATCATAGTCAATATTCAGGGAGATGAGCCATGTTTACAGCATACCGTTGTTGACGCTCTTGTTAGAAAACTTGAGGAGTTTTCTGAGATTCAAATGGTTACTCCAGTTGCCAAAACTACAGATTCACACGAGATCTTAACAAATCAAAAAGTGAAATGTGTTTTCGATAAAAACGGAAAGGCTTTATATTTCAGCAGAAGCCCTATTCCACACATATTAAAGAAAGAGACACCGATTTATCTTCATATTGGCGTGTATGCATTTAGAAGGAATGCCTTATTCAATTATATTGAATCTTCCCCTACACCGCTAAGCCAAGCTGAAGATCTTGAACAACTACGTATACTAGAACACGGTGGGTCTATCCACGTATGTGTAGTGGAAGCTAAGAGCCCCTCAGTTGATTATCCAGAAGATATAAATAAGGTGGAAAAATACTTAACATGCCATTCAAGTGCATCTTTTTAACAGGAGGAGTTGTTTCTTCCTTAGGCAAGGGACTAACCGCTGCCTCTTTAGCTCTATTATTGGAGCGCCAAAACCTTAAAGTTGCCATGTTAAAACTGGATCCTTATCTTAACGTCGATCCGGGAACAATGAATCCTTACGAACACGGTGAGGTCTATGTTACCAACGACGGGATAGAAACGGATCTAGATCTTGGTCACTATCACCGATTTTCTTCAGTAAACTTATCTAAATATTCTACAGCGACCTCAGGGCAAATCTACGCTCGCGTAATTAAGAGAGAACGCGAAGGATTCTATTTAGGAAGTACTGTTCAAGTTATCCCCCATATTACTAATGAAATCATTGAAGTAATCCTAGAATGTGCTAAGGAAAATCAGCCCGACGTATTAATTGTGGAAATCGGTGGTACTGTTGGTGATATAGAATCTCTCCCCTTTCTTGAAGCTATTCGCCAATTCCGTTACGAGCATGCTGACAACTGTTTCAGCATTCACATGACCTACGTGCCTTATTTAAGAGCCGCAGGAGAGGTGAAAACAAAACCTACACAACATTCTGTTCAAAGTTTGCGGAGCATTGGGATCATTCCTGACGCTATTCTTTGTAGATCCGAAACCCCTTTAAGTAGTGAAGTAAAAAAGAAAATCAGCCTATTTTGTAATGTACCTAATAATGCGGTCTTTAACGTCATAGATGTTGAACATTCTATCTATGAAATGCCTTTGATGCTCTCTCAAGAAAAGATCTCTACATTTATTACAGAAAAATTAGGGTTATTCACAAAACAGGAAGATCTAAGTGATTGGAAAATCTTAATAGAGCGTCTACGTAATCCTCTTCCAAATAAAGTGCGCATAGGCCTCGTAGGTAAATACGTACAGCATAAAGACGCCTATAAATCTGTTTTCGAATCGATTACTCATGCTGCGCTAAGCTTAAATTACTCCGTAGAAATCCTTCCTTTAGATTCTGATGATCCTCATTTCCTTGAAACCTTAGAACAATGTGACGGATGTCTGGTTCCTGGAGGTTTTGGAGCGCGTGGATGGGAAGGAAAAATTAAAGCAGCCAAGCTCTGCCGAGAAAGAGGAATTCCTTATTTTGGTATTTGCCTAGGCATGCAAGTTCTTGTTGTCGAATACGCTCGCAATGTTATGCATTTAGAACAAGCAAACTCAACAGAAATGGATAAGGATACACCCGATCCTGTTATCTGTATGATGGATGGACAAGCTTCCCTAGTCGCTACAGGGGGGACAATGCGCCTTGGGGCCTATCCTTGCACATTATCTCCAGGGACTAAAGTATATGAGGCGTATGGAAAATCGGAAATTATGGAACGTCATCGCCATCGCTATGAGGTGAATTTCAACTACGTGCAACAATTAAAAAATCATGGTCTAAATATTGTAGGTACATGCCCACAACAAGGGCTTTGTGAAATCGTAGAAATCGAAGATCATCCATGGATGGTCGGTGTGCAATTCCATCCAGAATTTCTGTCGAAATTGATAGCTCCTCATCCATTATTTGTAGGTTTTATTCAAGCAGCAATTCTATATTCCAGGAATAAAAGCTATGTCTAATCCTCAAGCAGCAAAAACCTTTCTTGGTGTGGACTACGGACAGAAGCGTATAGGCCTTGCTTATGCAGCCTCCCCTTTATTGATCAGCTTACCTATAGGATTTATAGAAGCGGGAAAAACATTAGAGGCAACAGCTAAAATTCTGGCCAAAGTTATTCAAGAACGTAATGTCTCTTGCGTAATTTTAGGAAATCCTATTCCTATGCAAAAAGGTCAAAAATCCGTTCTACAAGAAGAAATCATTAAACTTTCTTCCTTAATTCAAGAGTCTTGTTCTGTTGAAGTTATTCTTTGGGATGAAAGACTCTCCTCAGCACAAGCAGAGCGCATGCTAAAAGGTGATTGCGGATTAAGTAGAAAAAAAAGAAAAGGAAAATCTGATAGCATTGCTGCGACTCTTATCCTCACAAGTTTCTTAGAGAGCTCTCCTCAAATATATCCCTAATCATTCCTCAACAAATTCCTCGTTAATCATATTTTTAATTCCTTAAGAATTAATAGTTAAAATCTATTAAAATAATTAATTACATATCTTATATGTATAAATTATTTCAAATCGATAACGAATAAAATTACTTTGAAGAAAAAACTAAAAAATTTTAACCTCCTAGCTTTGAAAATCTCAGCCACATCCATAATCTAAAAGATTTTCAAAGTTACCAATCTGACACGACCTGATAAATTACTGTGTCCCTTCTTTAAAAATACAATAAGGGTTTTTTCCTTCTATATGATGTACAAATGGTGGTTGTTTGCTGTTGTCTTAGCGTCTTCAATTTTAGGAGGCTGTTTTCCAACAGCTTTGAGATCGTCAAAAACTCTTACAATTGCCATTCATGATGATCCAGTATCTCTATCCCCCGAACAAGCCAAACGCGCCTTAGATCTTTCTATCTCAAAACTCATTTTTGAAGGACTTACAAGAGAAAACCCTTATAAAAGCGATCATGTGGAATTTGCCCTAGCAAGTCATTACACAGTATCTGCTGATGAAAAAACCTACACATTTTTCATAAAACACGATGCCTTGTGGAGTAATGGCACCCCAATTAGATCTCAGGATAT
This sequence comes from Chlamydia sp. 04-14, assembly GCF_036632095.1. Taxonomy (NCBI): domain Bacteria; kingdom Pseudomonadati; phylum Chlamydiota; class Chlamydiia; order Chlamydiales; family Chlamydiaceae; genus Chlamydia; species Chlamydia sp. 04-14. The sequence goes on along the minus strand of NZ_JAPYKW010000002.1, from coordinate 39,480 downwards.
TGCTAAAGCTTGGGAGCACGCAAAAACATTTTCTCCTCATCATCAAGCTTTTGAGGGCATTCATTTTAAAACCTGTTCGCCATCCAGTATCACTTTAACCCTGGACACCCCAAATCCCAAGTTATTGCAGTTATTGGCATTCCCAGCATTTTCTGTTTTCAATCCTGAAAATTTAAATGTATCCAGTGGACCTTTCCATTTAATAACTCATAATCCTGGCCATTGCCTGTTATTAGAAAAAAATCCTCACTATTATGATAGAGAAAAAGTCCACATTTCCTGCGTTAGTCTACTAGTTATTCCAGACTTATATACTGGAGCACTTCTACTGAATCGAGGGAAAATTCAGTGGCTAGGGCAACCTTGGCATCAAGGATTAACTAAAGAACTAAAAGAAACTACACCCTATCACTACACTAGTTATCCTGTAGAAGGAGCTTTCTGGCTTATACTCAATACAAAAGATCCTGTCCTATCTCAAATTCACAACCGCTATAGATTAGCAGCAGCTATTAATAGAGAAGAAATTATCGATTATGCTCTGCAAGGAAACCAAGAGCCTGCCTATACACTATCAAGAAACACCGCTCCCTACTATCAATACAAAAAACAAAAACTCATTACTCCCACAGAAAAGTTAACCTTGACATACCCTTCAAACATTTTAAGATGCCAACGCATTGCAGAAATTCTTAAAGAACAATGCAAATCTGTAGGCCTAGATCTATTTCTCGAGGGATTAGAATACCACGTTTTCCTAAGTAAAAGACAAATGTGTGATTTTACAATAGCGACAGCAACAGGAGTAGCTTACTATCCTAATGCTGCACTTCTTCCTCAAGCAGAGAGGCTTATGAAAAATTTGGAGATCATTCCCATCTACCACATGAGCTACGATTATATTACACCAGCCCCGATAGAAAAAATCCTCCACAACGCCTCCGGAGCCGTTGATCTTAAATATGCACGTTTGCCTTGAAACTCGTTTAGAGTATGAAAGGGAAATAAAAATCTTAGTTTTATAGATCCAAGATTGGAAATTATTTTTTTTAATCAGTAATCTAACCCCAACCTACTATTCAATTTCAGGATAACCTCATGACGAATAGATTCAGAAAATACTGTGCTATTTATCTCCTATCTCTTGCTAGTGTATTTCTAACTAGTTGTCATCAACAATCTCCCCAAGATATGGGGAAGTGCTTAAGAATCGGGATAGCATATGATCCCCTTTCATTAGATCCTAGATGTACTTATTTAAAAAAAGATATCTCATTAGCAAAAGCCCTTTACGAAGGTTTAGCGCGCGAACGTATTTCTGACGATCTCGTGATCTTAGGAATAGCTAAAGATTACAAAGTGTCTCATGAAGGCACTGTGTATACATTTGATCTAAAAAACACAGATTGGAGTAATGGAGATCCTGTAACAGCATACGATTTCGAAGAATCAATCAAACAAATTCACACAAAAAATCTTCCTATATCTTATCACAACCTTCTCTACATTATCAAAAACTCCAAAGCAATTATGGAAGAGCAGTTGCCTATAGAAGAACTAGGAATTAAAGCTCTAGATGCGCATACATTAGAAATCACTCTAGAGCATCCCTCATCGAATTTTATAGAGATTGTCTCCCATCCATTATTTTTTCCTGTCCATTCATCTCTGAGGGAATATTATAAAAATCCAAAAATCAAGCCTGTTTATATCTCTAATGGACCTTTTACATTGGACGATTTTCAACCACAAAAACATCTAACAATGCGAAAAAACACCCATTATTATGATGTCGATAAAGTGAAAATCGATACCCTGATCTTCAAAGTGATGTCTGATTCACATACAGCAGCTAAATTCTTCAAAAATAATCTCATTGATATTCTCGGTAATCCTTGGATATCTAAAATCCCTCAAGAAATATTAAATAATACTCCTACAGAAATAAAACACGTATATCCCGTATGTTCAACTTCTATACTTATCTATAACCTAGATATGCCTGTGCTACAAAATAAAGCCTTAAGAAAAGCTCTCGCCTACGCTATTGATAAAGAATCTCTTATTCCTCTACTCAATTCAGCAAGAATTGCTAATTCTTTTGTACCACCAGAATTATCTGAAATTCATGATCAAGACGTGCTTGGAAAAGAGCAACGAGAGAAAAAAGCCCAGGAATACTTTAAAGAGGCAAAAAGGACTCTGTCAGAAAAAGAACTCTCCGAACTCTCTCTTATTTATCCTCAAGAATCTGGGGTTTTTTCTCTTGTAGTCCAAGAACTTCAACAGCAATTCAAAAATGTTCTTGGCATTCATATACCCATTCAAGGGATCGAATACTTCTGCTTCTTAGAAAAAAGAAATAAAGGCGACTTCTATTTATCTGTAGGGGGATGGATCGCAGAATACCTCAATGCTAGAAATTTCCTGACAATACTTGGAAATCCAGAAAATAAAGAAACAAGTCATCAATTAGGGAAATGGAGTAATGAACAATTTGATGAAATCTTAGGAAAATATCATACCCAGGCATTCACAAAAGAAGATCAAATATTGGCTGAAGAACTTATTGAAGAAGATGTTCCTGTATTTCCCCTATACCATTTTAACTATATCTATATCACACAACCACAAGTGAACAATCTCTATGCTTCTCCTTTAGGACACGTAGATCTTAAAGAAGTGGATCTTCTCCCCACCATGTAATGCAGACTCTACCAAAACATTTCTTCAATATGAAAATCTGTACAAATCAAACACATAGCTTTAAAATGTCTAATGAACCTATTGATTCAGCGACTCTAATTATATAATTGAGTAAAATGAAACCGGGATGAAAAACCTCGAATAAGCACGCGAAATGCTTCTTAACCGTATGACAAGAAAACTGCATAAGCTTCTAATACCCATTCTATCAGCTCTCCTTTTTTTAGGAATTTTCCCGTTATGCACAAGCTGTCACACAAACATTTCTAAAAATCAAAACTCCTTAAAAATAGCAATTAGCCATGATCCCATGTCCCTAGATCCGAGAAGTGCTTGCTTGAGTAAAGATGTTTCAATAGCTCAAGCACTTTACGAAGGTCTCGTAAGAGAACGTCCGGGGAGCCCCGAACTTGCTTTAACAAAATGCTACACAATATCCGATGATCAGACCGTCTATACCTTTTATCTTAAAGACGCCCTATGGAGTAATGGAGATCCTGTAACGGCATACGATTTTGAAGAATCAATCAAACAAATTCATAAGCTTGAAGTCACTTTATCTTCTAATTTCCTTCCCCGGGTAATTAAAAATTCCCAAGCAGTGATAAGCAAGAAACTACCTATTGATACTTTAGGCATTCGGGCATTAGATAAATCAAAATTAGAAATCACCCTAGAACAGCCTGTTCCCCACTTTTTAGAACTTCTCGCCTACCCTATTTTCTTTCCAGTACATAAATCCTTAAGAAATTTCTATTCTTCTGGAGGAATGAATCTTCCTAATATCTCTAATGGGCCTTTTGTCATTCAAGATTACCAGCCACAAAACCAATTAATTATTAAAAAAAACCCCCTATATCATGATAAATCTTCGGTTCATCTTGATACCATTGTATTTCAAATCGTTCCTGATACGCATACAGCAATGCAGCTTCTACAAAAAAACCTTATTGATTGGGTAGGTTCTCCATGGAGCTCTCCTATTTCCAAAGAAGATCAGCACCATATCCCTAAGGACAGGCTGCGTAATTACCCAGTACTTGGAACAACAGCACTAATATGTAATTTAAAAAATAGCCCTATAAATAATGTGGCACTGAGAAAAGCTCTGGCTCATGCTATTGACAAAACGACCTTATTAAAGTTTATTAGCCATGGGAAGGTTGCTGAACATTTTTTACCCCCAGAGCTATCGAAAATCTCTAGGCAGTCTTATCTATCCCAAGAAGAACGCCAAGAATATGCTCGGGAATATTTTAAAGAAGCTCAAAAAGAACTATCTCAAAAATGTATCTCAGAATTATCTATTATCTATCCTCTAGAGTCCGCCTGTTTAAACGCCGTCGTTCAAGAAATACAACAACAAATCAAAAATGTCTTAGGAATCCATATTACAATCCAAGGCATGGAATATCATTGTTTTTTAGATAAAAGACGGCGTGGGGATTTTACTCTAGCTACAGGAAGATGGATAGCAGATTATCCAAGACCTACATCCTTTTTGGCAATTCTTGGAAACTTCAAAAGTGATGAACCCACAAAATCTCTAACAAAATGGGAAAACGAAAAATACAACCATATTCTCGATTCCCTTCTTTCTCCAGAAGAAAATTCTGGAAATCAAATTCTAGCTGAAGAACTTATTGAAGACGAGCTTCCCATTATTCCTCTATACCATTTCGAATACACCTACGCAGCTAATCCTAAAATTCAAAATTCCTACACCTCATTACTCGGGCATATTGATTTGAAAGAAACAGAACTTTCAAAATAATATTCTCTTTTTAAAGCTTCTAAAAACTTCTTCACCCCTCACCTAAGTCAAACAAAATATTGACTTAACTTGAAAAAAAATGTCTTAAAAGCGACTCTCCACACGAATCAATGAATTATTTTATATTGAAGCTACGATAAATCAGAGATATAATATTTTGATTTGGTCAAGATTCTAAATCCAGAGTCCTTACCAATTTATCAAAGACATTAAGGGTGTAGATAATGTTCCGTTATATAAAGAAGCGCCTAATATTTAACTTGCTTTCTTTATGGATCATCCTAACCTTAACTTTCCTCGTAATGAAAACCATTCCCGGCGATCCATTTAATGATGAAAGCAGTAACACTTTATCACAAGAAACTTTGCAGATTCTTAAGTCACGCTATGGATTAAATAAGCCCTTATACCAACAATATATTCATTACTTAAAATCTCTAGTAACTTTAGATTTTGGAAATTCCCTGGTTTATAAGGACCGCAGCGTAACGAGCATTATCTCTACAGCATTTCCCGCATCAGCGATACTTGGATTCGAAAGCCTTATTCTTTCTATCTCGGGAGGGATCTCGTTAGGAACCTTAGCAGCATTAAGAAAAAAGAAACAAGGGCGCTATATCCTGCTCTCTTCTATTTTACAAATTTCTATTCCTGCATTTGTCCTGGCAACTATGCTACAATATATTTTTGCAGTGAAAATACCTATTTTCCCCATAGCCTGCTGGGGGAATTTTTCTCATACGATTTTGCCATCTTTAGCTTTAGCAATCACACCCATGGCATTCATAACGCAATTAACTTTTTCTTCGGTATCCTCAGTCTTAAATAAAGACTACGTCTTACTTGCCTATGCTAAAGGTCTCTCACCAATAAAAGTTGTACTTAGACATATTCTCCCCTACGCCGTATTCCCCACTATTTCCTACGCCGCATTTCTTGTAACTACAGTCATGACAGGAACATTCGCTATAGAAAATATCTTCTGTATTCCAGGTTTAGGGAAATGGTTTGTCTGTAGTATTAAACAACGTGACTATCCAGTAACTCTAGGATTATCTGTATTTTATGGGGCTTTCTTTATGCTAGCCTCACTACTATCAGATCTTATACAGGCAATGATAGATCCTCAGCTTCGCTACTCTTATAAAGAAGTTGAACAAGAAACAAACTTCTCCCAAGAAAGCGAACATCTCTAACGAAATCCATAAAATCTAGGTGACGAATAAACAAAATTAAAAGAAACAAATAAGGCGATTAAAAAAACTTCATGGATATTTCTTTAAAATCTTCTCAACCCACTCTTTGGCAACGTATGAAAGGAAATACCATGTTTATGGTAGGAATCTCCATACTTGGGACTTTAATCTTAGGTGCCATTCTTCTTCCATGGATTTATCCTAATTATGAACTAACCTCTTTGGAACATACTTTAGCGCAACCAGGAAAAATGTTTCCTTTTGGAACAGATTCTCTCGGACGTTGTATGTTGGCTAGAACCATTCAGGGTATTCGCCTATCGTTACTGATTGCTGTAACAGCAACCCTTATAGATGTCTTGGTAGGACTCCTTTGGTCTACAGTAGCTCTATCCTCAGGAAAGAAAGTTGCCTTTCTGATGATGCGTATTACAGAAATCCTATTTTCAATTCCTAGAATTCCTGTAATCATTCTTCTTCTTGTTATCTTTGATCATGGGATTCTTCCCCTGATTCTTGCTATGACACTTACAGGATGGATACCTATAGCACGAATTATCTATGGACAATTCTTATTATTAGAAAATAAGGAATTTGTACTTTCTGCAAAGACTATGAATGCGTCTACATTTCATATTCTAAGGAAACACCTTTTACCCAATACACTTACACCAATTATCTCTACGCTCATTTTTACTATTCCTGGAGCGATATATACAGAAGCCTTTATCAGCTTTTTAGGCTTAGGAATTCAACCTCCACAAGCTAGCTTAGGGACGTTAGTAAAAGAAGGTATTAACGCTATTGATTACTACCCTTGGTTATTTTTCATTCCATCATTTTTCATGATTACACTCTCAATAAGCTTTAACCTGATTGGAGAAGGAGCAAAAGCTCTATTCATAGAGGAAAACTCTCATGCCTGATACGCTACTGAACATACAAAACCTTACGATAGCATCGAATAATCCACGCAGATTACTGATAGATAATCTTAGTCTTACTATCAAAAAAAAGCATAGCCTAGCTTTAGTAGGAGAGAATGGTTCAGGGAAAACAACAATTACCAAAGCGATTCTTGGTTTCCTTCCAGATAATTGCGAAATTGTAGAGGGCGATATCTTCTTTGAAGATCAGAATCTGAAAACAATGTCGTATAAAAATTTCCAAAAGATTCGAGGGAAGAAAATAGCTACGGTATTGCAAAATGCTATGGGATCCCTTACACCATCTATGCGCATAGGAGCGCAAATTGTAGAAACCTTACGACAACATAATCCCATAACTAAAAAAGAAGCTTATTCAAAAGCTATAGAATTATTAGCAAGTGTACGCATACCTAATCCAGAACGCTGTTTTCATCTCTATCCTTTTGAATTAAGTGGTGGTATGCGTCAACGTACAGTAATCGCTATATCTTTGGCTAGCTCTCCAGAACTTATTCTTGCTGATGAACCTACAACAGCTCTAGATTCTGTATCACAAGCTCAAGTATTGCGCATATTACGTAAAGTTCATAAAGAGAATAATACAGCAATGTTGCTAGTCACCCATAATCTGGCACTAGTAACAGAACTCTGTGATGATATTGCGATTATTAAAGATGGCCAACTTGTGGAAACTGGAAGCGTGAAAGAGATTTTCTCTTCTCCACAACATTCCTATACAAAACGTCTTCTCAAAGCCGTATCAAAAATTCCTCTGACAGCCTCCTCTTCGCCTATTTTAAAAGCGAAGCTTACAACTTTAAGAAATACAGATACCCTACAGACAATTCATGACTAATTTAGTAACTATAAATAATCTGTCCATTGCGATTAGGAAACAAGTTATTCTTAATAACATCAATCTCCAATTAAAAAAGGGAGAATGTCTGACAATTGTTGGCGCGAGCGGATCAGGGAAGTCTTCACTAGCTTTGGCTATTTTAGGATTAATGCAACCCAATCAAGGTACTATTACCTTTCATGTTGATCCCAAAACACCAAAAGCAAAAACAGTACAAATCGTCTGGCAAGATGTACACTCAAGTTTAAATCCTACAATGAGTATCGAAGATCTCATTTTAGAACCTCTACATATCATAGGAACCTACTCTAAAGAAAAACAGAAAGAAAAAATCCAACGTGTTTTACAACTCGTTAATCTACCGCTATCCGTACTACGGTTAAAACCTCATAAACTTAGCGGAGGTCAAAAACAACGTGTAGCCATTGCAAAAGCTTTAGTATGTGAACCTGATCTCCTTATTTGTGACGAACCGATATCTGCTTTAGACACCCTAAATCAATCATTGATATTAGAACTTTTCCAAACGATAAAACAGCAATGTGAAAGTACACTACTCTTCATCACACATGATATGTCAGCAGCTTACTATATCGCAGATACTATTGCTGTTATGGACAAAGGATCCCTTGTAGAATATGGTCCCAGAGATAAAATTTTCTTAGATCCTAAACATGAAAAAACCCAAGAGCTTCTTGACGCCATTCCGATATTTTCTCTAGAAGATACCGAATGTAGTTCCTATTATACATCTCAAGAGAAAGCACTTGTTTAAATCAAACAAAAAAAATTAGACCAAATCTGAATACCTAAAGTTCTTTGTAGTATGTGAGGAGTTATGTATACTGCGATGCATACTCATCTTATGATTTGTCTTAAATTACATGATTGTAAAACAACAATTATAAAGATAAAAATAGTCTTATACATTACCTAGAGAACTGCCTCTCAATAGCATGTGAAAATCGTTATTGAGTGCTTTAGACGTTATGTGTAAATCATTGACAGGAAGAAGTTGAGCATGCTACGAATCAAATTATCAGCCCTTGAAATGGAGCATCATTGACGATGGAAATTTCTCATATCTTGGAAGACCTCGCTTACGACGAAGGGATACTTCCCAGAGAAGCTATAGAAGCTGCTATCGTCAAACATGCGCAAATTACTCCCTATCTACTTCAGATTCTTGAAGACGCCACGGAACGCGTACCAGAATTAATCAACGACGGTAGTTATCAAGGACATCTCTATGCTATGTATTTACTAGCACAGTTTCGAGAAAGCCGAGCTCTTCCATTAATCATCAAGCTTTTCTCGTATACCGATGATACACCCCACGCAATTGCTGGTGATGTTCTTACGGAAGATCTTCCAAGAATTCTTGCTAGCGTATGTGACGATGAATCTTTGATTAAGGAGCTTATAGAAACTCCTGGGATCAATCCCTACGTAAAAGCTGCAGGAATTTCTAGTCTTGTACATCTTGTAGGGGTCAAAAAGATCTCCAGAGATGCAACGATTCGTTATTTTGGAGAATTGTTAAACTATAGGTTAGAAAAAAGTCCTTCTTTTGCTTGGGACAGTCTTATAGCCGCTATATGCGCATTATATCCCGGGGAATTATTCTATCCAATTAGCAAAGCTTTTAACGCTGATCTCGTAGATGTGACTTTCATCAGCATGGAAGATGTAACGAATATCATAAATGAAGAAACCATTGAGTCCTGTCTACAAGAACTCCTATCCTCACCAGAACTCATTAACGACACCCTAGAAGAAATGGAAAAATGGCTCGAAGATTTTCCTATAGAGCCTTAACCCCCAAGGGATTTTCCAACAGACCATAACGCAAAGAGGTCCCAAGTGAATAAACAAAAACGTTTCCTATCTCTTTTATTCCTCACTCTCGTGCTCTTAGGTATATGGTTTTGCCCTCACCCGGAAGCGATAAACCCTAATGCTTGGCATCTATTCGCTGTATTCACAACGACAATTTTAGGGATTATTCTACAGCCTGTGCCTATGGGGGCCATAGTCATTATCGGGATTTCTACACTTTTACTTACGCAAACCCTAACCTTAGAACAGGGGTTGTCAGGATTTCATAATCCGATAGCCTGGCTGGTCTTCTTATCATTTTCCATAGCGAAAGGTATTATTAAAACAGGGCTTGGAGAACGTGTTGCCTATTTTTTCGTCAGTATCTTAGGAAAAAATCCTTTAGGGTTAAGCTATGGTTTAGTAATCACAGATTTTCTATTAGCTCCTGCGATTCCCAGTGTAACGGCACGTTCTGGAGGTATTCTCTATCCTGTAGTTATGGGGTTATCAGAATCATTTGGAAGTTCTGCAGAAAAAGGTACAGAAAGCCTAATTGGATCTTTTTTAATTAAAGTCGCATATCAAAGTTCTGTAATTACTAGTGCCATGTTCCTTACAGCCATGGCAGGTAATCCTCTAGTAGCAGCTTTAGCGAGTAATGCTGGAGTTGCTTTAACTTGGGCAACATGGGCAAAAGCCGCAGTAATTCCTGGATTACTTAGCTTAATACTTATGCCTATAGTCCTCTATAAGCTCTATCCACCAACAATTAGTTCCTGTGAAGAAGCCATCCGGACAGCAAAATTACGTCTTAAAGAGATGGGACCTTTGAAAAAAGGTGAAAAGATTATCTTAATGATTTTCATTCTTCTTGTTGTCTTATGGACATTTGGAGACTTATTAAGAATCTCAGCAACAACAGCAGCTTTAATCGGTTTATCTCTACTGATTCTTACAAATATTTTAGATTGGCATAAAGATGTTATGGCCAATACCACTGCATGGGAAACTTTTATTTGGTTCGGTGCTCTTATTATGATGGCATCATTCCTAAATCAACTGGGCTTTATTCCTCTAATTGGGGATTCCGTAGCTGCAGGAGTTGCAGGATTATCTTGGAAAGTAGGCTTCCCAATTCTCTTCCTTATGTACTTTTACTCGCACTATCTATTCGCAAGTAATACAGCACATATTGGAGCGATGTTCCCAGTATTTCTAGCAGTCTCTATATCATTAGGAACAAACCCAATTTTTGCCTGCTTAGTACTCGCTTTTTCAAGTAACTTATTTGGTGGACTCACGCACTACGGTTCAGGACCTGCTCCCCTTTATTTTGGTTCTCAACTTGTTTCGGTCAAAGATTGGTGGCGGTCTGGTTTTGTCCTCAGTATTGTAAATATCGTCATTTGGGTCGGTATTGGCAGCTTATGGTGGAAGATTCTCGGTCTTATCTAAACTGAACATTCCCTAACAACGAGATAAATAAACCTTCTAAAGGAAGGTTTTCTCGTTGTCGATAAAGAAAAACACAACTAACTTACGAAAATAACCGTATCCATTAATTGTTATGCATCCAAACTTTAGCGATCTCAATGGTGTAGTTATTCCAGGCACACCTCCTTTGCCTAGAGAACTACAAAAATTCCCCTCTTTGCTTCCTACCAACGATCTGCGTTTTTCTCCTAAATTTGATGCTAATGTTGCTAAGCTTTTCCCCAATACCTATGACAGCCCCTATCTAAAATTCACCTCAGGAACCATACCAGACGTACATCCATTAAAAGTGGGTGTGATGCTATCCGGAGGACCCGCTCCTGGTGGTCATAATGTCATTTGGGGATTATTACACAGTTTAAAAAAAATCCATCCAGATAGCTCCCTAATAGGGTTTCTAAATAACGGTCAGGGAATTCTTAACAACAACACGGTAGAGATTACCGAAGAATTTATGGAATGTTTTAGAAATTCTGGAGGTTTTAACTGTATAGGAACAGGAAGAACAAATATCATTACGGAAGAAAATAAAGCTGCATGCTTAAAGACAGTAAAAGCTTTAGATCTTGATGGTTTAGTAATTATCGGCGGGGATGGCTCAAATACAGCAACTGCAATTCTTGCAGAATATTTTTCTCAACATCATCCCAAAACCTGTGTTGTAGGGGTGCCTAAAACTATTGATGGAGACCTCCAACATCTATTTTTAGATCTTACCTTTGGATTTGATTCGGCAACAAAGTTTTACTCTTCAATCATTAGTAATATCTCAAGAGATACACTATCTTGCAAAGCACACTATCATTTTATAAAGCTTATGGGCCGATCAGCATCTCATATTGCTTTAGAATGTACCCTACAAACCCATCCAAATATCACTCTTATAGGCGAAGAAATCGCAGAAAAGAATGTCCCCCTAAAAACGATCATTCATAAAGTATGTTCGATTATTGCTGATAGAGCCGCTATGGGAAAATACTACGGGATTATCCTCATTCCTGAAGGTATTATCGAGTTTATTCCTGAGATTAATAATCTTGTTAAAGAGATAGAGAGAATCCCTGAAGGTATTGATAAATTCTCATCGTTATCTCGAGAATCTCAGAAACTATTAAAAAGCTTCCCCGAGGCTATTGCCAACCAGCTTCTTAATGATAGGGATGCTCACGGAAATGTCTATGTATCTAAAATTAGTGTAGATAAGCTCCTCATCCACCTTGTAGATAATCACCTAAAGAAACATTTCAAAAATGTTCCCTTTAATGCGATTTCGCATTTCTTAGGTTATGAAGGGAGATCCTGTTTACCCACAAAATTCGATAACACCTATAGTTATGCTCTAGGTTATGGCGCGGGAGTTCTCACATTTAATCGTTGCAATGGTTATCTCACAGTTATTGAGTCTCTAATCAATATAGTGGATAAATGGCGGCTACGTGCCATGCCTATTGTGAAAATGTTTACAACCAAGAAAAAATCAGATGGGACTATAAAACCCCTAATAAAAAAGAGCTTAATAGATATAAGTAGTCCAGCTTTCCTTAAGTTTAAATTATATAGAAAAATCTGGGCTCTTGAAGACTCTTATCGCTTTTTAGGACCACTACAAATTGATACACCACCAAACGCACATTCCGATCATTTTCCTCCGCTAACCCTACTCCTTAATCATAATGAATGGCAAAAAAGATGCTCAATCTGTATGGAAATTCCTGACTGTGATTATTAATCTCATCATCTCTATATCCTTAAAATTAGGAAATAAGAGGCGGAATTTCTTCTCGACGAATTCTTTTTAAAAAATTAAATTAACATTGTGAAAGCCTCCATAAACTTAGGAGAAATATAACCAAATGAGCACTACATGCCGCAAACATGAACAACGCCATGTTATAAAATTTAATATTCTTAATAACATCACAACTTTTGGTGTTCTTCATACACCTTTGCAGGCTTGTGCTCCCTATCCTTTGGTGATTACTCTTCATGGATTAGCCTCAAGTAAAATTGGTTCCAAACGTACTCATGTGCAGCTTGCTGAAAAACTCACAGAACAGGGTATCGCTGTCTTGCGTGTTGATCTTCCTGGACATGGCGATTCCGAAGGTTCCCTATACGACTTCTCATTTAGTGATTATATCACTAGTGCAAATGAGATTGTTTCCCATGGTTATGGCTTAAATAATATCGATACGAAAAATATTGGTGTTTTTGGCTCTTCATTAGGAGCAACGTTAGCTCTATTAAATATGCCCACCTTACAATATGTAAAAAGCCTTGCTGTATGGGCACCAACAATTCAAGGTGCTGTATGGCTACAAGAAGCTATCAATATTCCTAATAATCTTATTGCCCATGCTCCATCCTCAGAAGATATTCTCTATGCAGGTATGCCAATCAACAAAACGTTTTGTTCTCAATTCATTGAAATGGACGTGACTAAAGAAGTTCCTAAATTTTCTGATTCTTTATCTATATTGCATATGCAAGGAGAAGACGATACCACTGTATCTTTACATCATCAGAAAATCTTTGCCGAGGCTATGAGCCATAAACCGAATCTTTGTGAGATACGCACATATCCAAATACAGGACATCATATTCCTCAGTCTTGCTCTATGTTACTAGAACTTGTACAATGGTTAAAACATCAACTTATTCCCTAGGAATTACCTATGGAGCTTCTCTCTGTAAATAAAAGTTATTTCGAATTGCAGCGTTTGCACTATCGTCCAGAAACGTTAAGTTTCTTAAACGGTATTACATCGCTACATATTGTAGATTCTACAGAGCCTCCATCTATCCCTGAAGATCTTCAAGAACATATTCCTAATTTATGTTCTATTCCTGAAGTCACCATTCAAAAAGGTGAAGCCTCTCCTTCACAACCTTTAAAAATTGGTGTTTTACTTTCTGGGGGTCAAGCGCCTGGAGGCCATAACGTAGTTATAGGACTCTTTGAAGGCCTACGCGCTTTCAATCCTAAAACAAAGCTCTATGGGTTTATCCAAGGTCCTTTGGGGTTAACGCGTGGATTGTACAAAGATCTCGATATTTCTGTAATTTATGATTATTACAATGTTGGTGGTTTTGACATGCTCTCTTCAAGTAAGGAGAAAATCAAAACCAAGGAACAAAAAAGCACAATTCTCACTAATGTAAAAAAGCTTAAGCTTGATGGTTTGCTCATTATAGGGGGAAACGATTCTAATACCGACACAGCGATGCTCGCTGAGTATTTCCTTAAGCATAACTGCAATATTCCTATTGTAGGGGTGCCTAAAACTATTGATGGGGATCTCAAAAATTTCTGGATTGAAACACCACTAGGTTTTCATACCTCCTGTCGCATCTATTCAGAAATGATCGGAAATTTAGAAAAAGACACTTTATCTATAAAGAAGTACCACCATTTTGTCCGCCTCATGGGACAAAAAGCTTCCTATACCACTTTAGAATGTGGTTTGCAGACCTTACCTAATGTTACCCTCATTAGCGAGCATATCGCCATGAGGAAGATTTCCCTACAAAAGCTCAGCGAACATATCGCTATGGGTTTGGTAAACCGTTATAGATCGGGGAAAAACTATAGTACGATACTTATTCCCGAAGGCTTGCTTGAACATGTGTTTGATACAAGAAACCTGATTAATGAATTGAATGTCTTATTGTTAGACAACAATCTGAATTTAGATAATGTAAATAAAAAGCTTTCTCCAGAATCTCTGAAGACATTTTCCTCTCTACCTATAGAAATTGCGCATCAATTACTCATTGCAAGAGACTCTTATGGCAATGTGCGTGTATCTAAAATTGCCACTGAAGAACTCTTAGCCGCATTAATAAAAAAGGAAATCCAAAAAATAGAACCAAATATGGAATTCCAACCTGTAAATCACTTTTTTGGTTATGAATCTCGAGCAGGGTTCCCCTCAAATTTTGATGCAAATTATGGACTAGCCCTGGGCATTGTTTCTGCTCTTTTTCTCGTGAGACAACGGACTGGCTATATGGTAACCATCAATAACCTTGCTCGTTCCTATAGCGAATGGACTGGTGGAGCTACACCTTTATATAAAATGATGCAATTGGAACATCGCTTAGGAGAAAATACGCCAGTAATTAAAACTGACTCTGTAAATCCTAATGCTCCAGAAGTACAGTATCTACTAAATCAAAGCGATACATGCTTAATGAAAGATCTCTACTGTTTCCCAGGACCGTTGCAATACTTCGGTGAAGAACGTTTAATAGATCAAAGGCCACTAACATTATTATGGGAAAATAGAAAGTAGAAGAGAAAAAATAAGCACCTTTTAAGGCAACATAGCTGGCTACTTCAAAAAACTACTCTCTAAAAAGATGCTTATAGAAGAAAAATAGCGGTAGTCGGACTTGAACCAACGACTCGCAGATTATGATTCTGCTGCTCTAACCATCTGAGCTATACCGCCACACTAGATGGTAAAATTAATAGCGGGAGAAGGATTCGAACCTCCGACCTTTGGGTTATGAGCCCAACGAGATGACCACTACTCTATCCCGCGATAAGTAAAAGACTTTAGCAAAGCCCTATATTTTTACACAAGGGATATATCTCTTAAAAGATTCCCAGGTACAATCAAAGGCTGCTCTTTCTTCATGTAAAAACGTATTTCCCTTCTGAACATAAGTAATTCTTTCTTCAGGATGATCAAGTAAAGAAGTTATCACTTCCAGCATATTTCTCTCGTCTAAACAACAACCTGCCCCTATGGATAATAGACGCGTCGCTAAGTCTGATTGAGATTTAATATAAGGACCAAAAACCAACGGGACACCACATTGCAGAGGTTCTAGAAGATTATGTCCCCCTATCCTATCATCAAATGTACCACCGACAAAAGCAAGATCGGCAGCAAAATATAGTTGTTTTAACCAACCTATAGCATCGACAATAATCGCATCATTTTTATCAAATGTGGATTCGCGACTCCATAATCCATAAGAAATATTTTCTTTTACTAAGAGATTCTCTAATTCTTTAGTTCTCTCGATATGACGAGGCACCCAAAGCACTTTGAGATTCCTATGACGAAGTTGACGAATTATAGGAATCCAAGCATCGACATCCTTAGGATGTGTGGAGCCCAAAACAAGCAATTCTGTATCCTGAGACAATTGGAGTTTCTCTCTCCAATAACTCCGTTTGTTATTTTCGGATAAAGTTTCTGTATAGGTTTTGATATTCCCTGTGACCATTATCTTCTTTTCATCAACACCAAGACGTAAAAAACGTGCTTTATGTTGATCATCTTGAAGTAAAAATCCATCTATAGGAGAGAAATAATTCCTGCCAAATCGCTTTAAAATTGTAAACCATTTACAGGAGTTCGTAGAGAGTTTGCCGTTAATTACGATTGCTGTTGCCCCTATCTTTTTTGCTTCTTCAAGAAAATTTAGCCAGCAATCTCCTTCTGAAAACACAAGTAAAGATGGTGAAATAGCTCTAACAACAGGTTTAATAATCAAACTTAAATCTAAAGGCAAAATGAAAGTTGTAACTCCCATAGGTCCGAATAACCTTTCTGCATTCTCGTGTCCAGATTCAGTACAAGCAGTGACAACACAACGCCAATGAGGATAGTCTTTCATGAACTTCTGTATAATAGGGACAAGCAGAGTTACCTCGCCTACAGAAGCTCCATGAAACCAAACTACAGGACCTTCTCCAGGTACTAGAGGTTTCTTTAAACCGAAACGAATTTTTAATGACTTCTTATACTTACCATGAACAAGTCTTTTATAAAGAATTCTGGGAAGCGCTACCGCAAACGCAAAAATCAAAAAACAATCATACAAGAAAGTGTGTAGCTTAGTAAGTCGACGTTTGATCATAGAACAAAATTCACCAATCTATTAGGAACAAAAACTTCCTTTTTAACTTCTTTATCTTCCAAATATTTAGCGACAGCTTTTTTTGCTAAAGATAGGACATCTTCCTTAGAAGTTGATTTATCAATATCTAAGCGTGCGCGTAGTTTCCCATTTACCTGTATTACAAATGTTACTGAAGCATCTTCTAAATATTTAGGATCTACTTTCGGCCATCCTGCAGCATCTATACCAGGAGCATAACCTAAGACTATCCACAACTCCTCACTAATGTGTGGGGCTATAGGAGCTAAAGCCTGCACAACCATAGCTAAAGCTGATTTAGGATAAATATCAAGCTTCACAAATTCATTTATAAACTCCATAAAAGAAGACGGGATAGTATTTAAAGACATTTTTTCAATATCCTCACTCACACGATGCACTAATCTATGTGCTAAAGCCATCCCCTTAGGATCCTCTATATCTTGAACAGAAGATGATGTCGCTATTTCATAGAAGCGATTGAGAAAACGTCTGCAGCCAGAAACACCTTGATTACACCAAAGCTTATTTTTATCCAAAGGTCCAGAAAACATCGCATACATACGTAGTGCGTCTGCGCCAAATTCATCGATAAGGATTTGAGGATCTACTCCATTTAGCTTAGACTTGGACATCTTTTCCTGACGCACTTCTAATTCTTCTCCAGAAGCACTCGTCCATATACCATTATCTTCACAAGCATCTTCAGGATAAACATAACCTTTACCAGGAATCCGATAAGAAGTCGCTAGAACTAAACCTTGATTTATCAGCTTTTTAAATGGTTCTGCGGTAGAAACCATACCAGCTTCATAAAACACCCGATGCCAAAAACGTGAATACAATAGGTGTAAAACAGCGTGTTCAGCACCTCCTATATATAGATCCACAGGCATCCAGTATTTTTCATTTTCATTAGACCAAGGAGCTTGAGAATTATGTGCATCACAAAAACGTAGATAATACCAACACGATCCTGCCCATTGTGGCATAGTATGTGTCTCCCGTCTGCCTAGGCGATTAGTTTTTATATCATGAACATCCACCCATTCTTTTACTTTTGCCAAAGGTCCCTGACCAAAACCTTCAGGACGATAATCCTGCACTTCGGGAGGCAATAAAGGAAGCTCATCGTCTTCTAAAGGACGGCATGTACCATCTTCAAAGTGAATAATAGGGATCGGCTCTCCCCAATATCTTTGTCGAGAAAATAACCAGTCGCGCAGCTTATAAGCAACTTTAACTTCTCCTAAATTTTTCTTCTGCAAATAACCAATTATGTAGTCTTTAGCTTCCTGACCTCTGAGACCATCTAAATGAAAATCTCCGTGGTTACTATGAACGCAATACCCATCTTGATCAAGAACCTCATAAATAGGTAAAGAGAAAGTTTCAGCAAATTCTCTATCTCTTTCGTCATGAGCAGGAACACCCATAACAACACCAGAACCGTAACCCAAAATTACATAATCTGAAATCCAAATAGGAATATCTGCTCCGGTTACAGGATGTTTAGCGTATGTTCCTGTAAACACGCCAGTTTTCACCTTAGTCTCGCTTATACGATCTCTTTCACTTTTACTTTGAGCAGCACGGATATAGCTCTCCACAGATTCACGCTGATTCTCAGAAATTAATTGTCTGACCTCAGGATGCTCTGGAGCAATTACTAAAAATGATACACCACATAGGGTGTCGGGGCGAGTTGTAAACACCTCTAAACAGCTTTGGCTATTTACCTCAAAACGGACAAGAGCTCCTTCAGACTTCCCTATCCAATTTCTCTGAAGCTGTTTAACATTTTCTGGCCAATCAAGATCTTCTAAACCCTCTAAAAGCTGATCTGAATAAGCCGTAATACGTAAAATCCATTGGCGCAGCATCCTGCGCTCTACAGGATACCCCCCTTCTACGGACAAACCATTTTCTACTTCTTCATTGGAGAGAACCGTTCCTAACTCAGGACAATAATTGACGGCCATATCTGCCATATAAGCAAGACCCTTTTCATAAAGAAAAAGAAATAGTTTTTGTGTCCAACGATAGTAATCTGGATCACTAGTGGCAAATTCTCTACTCTCATCATAAGAGAATCCCATAGCAGAAAGCTGCTTTCTAAAATTTTCTATATTCTTCTGTGTTGTTTCTCTAGGATGTGTACCTGTCCTAATAGCATACTGCTCTGCAGGCAACCCAAAACTATCCCAACCCATGGGATGTAAAACTGAATATCCCTTGGCTCTTTTATACCGAGCCACGATATCTGTAGCGGTATAACCTATCAAATGACCGACATGTAATCCTGCTCCAGAAGGATAAGGGAACATATCTAATACATAATATTTTGGTTTATCACTAGCCTCATCCGCCTTGAAGCTTCTGTGTTCCTTCCAAAATTCCTGCCACTTTTTTTCTATCAAACTAGGATCGTACCGCATAATATCCTGACAAAGAGATCTTTTTAAAACAAAATAGAGGCTAGTGTATCGTTCACTTGATGAAAAGACAAGAATCTTCTATTCAGGAGTCCTAAAAGATTAAAAATTTTTATAAAAAACAACTTATGTTATAGTTTTGACCCGCTTTTCCTTTCTCCTCGATTGACAAAAAAAATATAAAGCCCTATTTTAATTATCTTTTAGTTAGGTTGTCCTCCATGTTAGTTAAAATGCGTAAATTATCCGCATTTATTTCTTTGTTTTTCATAATAGCAAATGCATCACACGCCGAAGCCGTTAAAATCCCTGGATTCCCAGAAATTCCCGACACCCTACTTGTTATTAATAAAACAAAGACTCCGAAAAATGAAATTTGTCGAGCAGTCAACATACAAAGCGGTGAGCATAATCTTGTAGGGACCCTACATTTACCGACAACCCCAATGCCAAAAGACGGTTATCCTATAGTTATCCTATTTCATGGATTCCGAGGCAGCACAGTCGGCGGGTTAACAGGATCTTATAGAAAGATCGCACGCTCTTTAGCTCAAGCAGGAATTGCCAGCGTACGCTTTGACATGGCTGGATGCGGCAACAGCGAAGGTATTGCTACCGAAGTGCCTATTAGAACCTATTTACGAAATGGTGAAGATATTCTTTATACTGTAACACAGTATCCTGAAATCAATCCGCATAGATTGGGTATTGCGGGCTTCTCCTTAGGCTGTCATACAGCGTTTCATCTAGCAAGTTTTTACAGTCCTAAACAGTTTCAGATTCGCTCCATAAGTGTTTGGGCACCAGTTGCAGACGGAGCAATTCTATTTAAAGAAATGTATGAAGCTGTAAAAAACAACACTAATATCGTGGGAAATCTTGGAAAAGATTTCGGATTTGGCCCAGCTCCCCTAATAGTATGTGAAGAGGATGTGAAAGATTTTCTTTCTCTTCAAGATCATATTGTTTTAAATTCTCTACCCGTGAGAATACCTATTTTGCATTTGCAGGGTCTTGAGGATAATTTAGTTTCATTAACTCAACGGGATTTATTTAAAAATACTGCTCCAGGGAATACGGAATTTAAAACCTATGAAAATACCGATCATAATCTGGGATCATCTCCATATTTGACAGTTATTATTAGTGACATTGTCGAGTATTTTCAATCCACTTTATAAACGTATATTGATCTAGTGCGCGTATCTAAAAATACTTCTCGGGAAGAAACAGGTTGCGAAGCTTTTTCACATCATTACCTGCTTGATTCATCTGATCCTTTTCCCTATACTAGGTTTATTCGTGTCTTCTACTTATAGAGATCGATATGACAGATGTATTAGTCATAGGTGCAAACCCCACGGGTCTCATTTTAGCAAACATGCTAATTCAGCATGGTATTCTTGCAAAAGTTATAGACCATCGAGATTCTCCAGACGATCCCGGTTTTATAGACTTTAGGGAACTGCCTGTTGTTTTATCCTGTTCTTCTCTAGAGCTTCTAGATAACGCAGGTCTATTAGAGAATTTCGTAGAAAAGGGTCATAAGCTCTTTGGCGCTCGTTATCACTGGAAAAAACGCACCGTCTTGTTTAAATTTAACCAAGCATCGGAATCACGTTTCCCTTTTGCTTTATCGACCTCATATCAAGAGTTAACCAAACATCTTATCCATAAGTTTGAAGAACAAGGTGGGGCTATACATTGGGGCACGCGTCCCGTTACTTTGGTAGACAACAGCATCTTTATTGAAAGTACCAAGACATCACAAAATTTCGAAAATCGAGAAATTTATAATCCTACGTGGGTAATTGCTGCTGAAGCTGATGCTGATCCTGATATTCGAGATCTCTTTAAAACCCAGCTAAAACTACGCAAACAAACAAAAGAAGTTCTTTTTGTTCATTGTGATGAAGGTGAACCTTTTGAAGAAAGCCATATCCATCTTGTCCCTAGCTCGAAAAGTTTCCTGAATTTTGTCTTTTATAATCATGAGAAGGGATCCAAGCAACTTTACTTAACTAATACGCCCTATCCCTTATCAGTTAAACATAAGCAAAAGCTTCTCTATAATTATAATCTTGCTGTTGCAGACGAACATTATCATGTAAAATCTGTTTTTCATCAGTATCCTACAGACTACAGTAATTTCCTGTTTGTTGGGAATCTGGCTAATAATTTGAATTTCTCTTATCTTACGGGAATAAATTCAAACATACACGCTGCCTTTAACTTAACATGGAAGCTTATTCCTGTTGTAAAAAAGGCTGCCTCAAAATACTTGATAACAGCTAAAGAAAATGAAAGTGGGAACATTCTCCCGCATCTTAGTGAGAAAAGACAGAGACGCGCTAAAAATCTATTGTTCTCTAATCTTTATGCACCAGCTCTTATGTATTACTTCTTAAAGGGCTGTCGTCAGTTAGATGTTTCCGGAGGAGAGTATTATTATCCTCCGCATAAGGCATTGAAATATCAAAATAGCGATATTATTAAAATGTCTTCTCAAGATAAAGAAGTTCTTGGTCCCGGTCCTGGAATGCGTGCTATTAATGCTCAGCTTGAAAACGGGGGGTATTTATTAGATGGTTTGAAGAGCACCAAGCATCTTTTGATCTTCTTTAAAGAACGTAATGACCTAGAACAGGCTCTTAAAGAAGAGTACGGAGAATGGTTAGAGGTAATCGTTACCAAAGATCAGAAGATTTCCAATCTTTATCATGCAAACCCGGATTCCTTGTTTATTATCCGTCCCGATTGTTATATCGGTTATAGAACGCATAAGTTCAAATTACATGAACTTATTTCTTACCTACTGCGGATATTTGCCGCTGAGAAAATAGACTAAGAGAATACTGTATCTGAAAATTTCTGGCTTTCCAGATACAGTAAACTCGCTTTTCTTTACTTAACTGTCAATCTCGTCTGAGAACAATCTACCTCGAAGTGTAGCTTTCTCCTGAACTAGTTGTTGTTTTCTTGTCTGCAAGCCTTGAAGTATCTGCGATAAATTTTGTAGTTCACCCTCCCAATCTGCACGACTTTGAGCAAACATCTTTTCCTTCTCTTCAACTACACTAGAAACTTTGATAAGCTGTTTCTGTATTTCTTTAACGTCCTGTATCTTTTGCGTAGTCAGTAGAGCTTGAACTTTGAAATCCTTTATTATACGCATTAAAATATGCCTAGGAAGCTTTACTAGCTTGCCGTATAGATCGCGTAGCTTCTCTTGATTATCAGAAGAATTAGAGTTATCATAAGCTCGGATACTCTCTAACATGTTAGAAATCAGATTTTGATTTTCCGACTTCTTAACCTTCTTATCTATCCATCTATCGATGCGTTTCATTGCTAAAGAACATAGATCGTGACGACCCACAGTGATATTGATTCCGACGATCTCCTGAAGAGATTGCTTCTCTCTCATCATTTGTGCGCTTTTAATAAAGTTCTCATCTCCTAACAATGTTCCGTAAGCTAATGGAGATAATTGCTTTTCTAAATCTAAGTAAGAGGAAAGAAGTCTTTTTGCCTTCTTATACTCTTCAGAAGAAATCTCATCTCCAGAATCTATTTTTAGCTTGAGAAGCTGAAGTTCTCCTAGAGCATCTTGAGCCATAGAACTTCCTTTTCCATAGATAGTGGAGGAAGAAAACTCTAAGAATGGGGAGATATAACTCACGCCTAAGAAATCTAATGCTCTCTTACGCACCTCCAATTCTTGCTCACCAACTACAGATCTTTGAGACATGAAACGAGGTCGAGGCGAGCCTGCACCCTCACCAGGTAGCGAAGCTGCCCTACCAAGCTGAAAGCGAGAAAGCTGTTCTCTACGTGTTTGATCTAACCTTACATCGTTATTTCCTAAACACGAAGATACCTCTAACGCATCTTGGAGATCTTGAAGATTTCCCCTCTCAGCAGCTTCTTTAACCAAGTTATCAAAATGTTGTTTAGCTTCTCGCACATCATTAGGATTGGTATTTGAGTCATAGATTTTAAACATTAACTGATTAAGAACATCAATCTTACTGTTGATTTCCTGAGGATCCGTTTGTACAGCAGGCGCTTGTGATAGCGCTTGGCTAAGCATATCTACCATTGCCTGGCTCTCAACAAGATTTTTCTCTAAAACAGGGAATTGTGTTCTAGCCTCATCAAATTGCTTTTGCAACTGATTACGATAAGTAGATTGCTGCTCATAACGTGTCATCTCAACACCATAACGGAGACGATAATCTACTATCTTATTCTCCTCTTCCTCTATGCGAGAAATCTCCACGACGATCTCATCTAGACGATGCTGACGTGCAGCTATAGAAGCCTCTCTAGCAGGATCTGAAGGTTTCGTAACTACTCTATCTATTGCAGGGGCCTGTTCTTGTTGAGAGGAAGGGACCGACTGCGTCTCTTCAGCAGACTTCTTACGATCTATAACACTTTGAAGATCAGTAGTTCCAAAACGCTTCTTAATACTTTTATCTAAAGATTTTGATGAATTTTTAAGTTCTTTGATCGATTTTTTGAAATCATCTTTCTTATCAATCGGAGAACCGTCTAAATCTTTAATAATCCCTCTAGCCCAGGCACATTCATAACCTTCCAACTGCAAGATATCTTGAATCTGAGAAAGACGCTGAACATCTGGATTATCAAATTCTGAAGCCAGAATTTTCGTTGAGGGAAGCATATCTTTTGCCAGAGATGCTACACGCACGTCGAAAGTCTTTTTCTCAATTACATGATTAAAGAACATGGGAATGATCTGCAAAACAAGAGCAACAGCACTGATACCCACAGGCAACCACACCATCTGGAGCGACAGTAGGGACAAGCTGACAATAAGAAGAATCAAACCTGAAACGAACATGACAATAGACTGTCCCATGTTCCACTTACTGGCGACTTTTTGTACCTGCTTTAAGAAACTATCCAAATCTTTATTGCGTGTTTCCCAAAAACTCTTACCAACTCTCTGAGCGTCGCTAACCGTCTGTGTAGTACTTTCTGCAGCCTCTCCTTGCTCCGTAACTGATGTATTGGCAATACCTTCACTACGCGCTGATAATAATTTTTCTAAATCTCCTAATTTAGTGGAATTAGGACTATGCATCACTGAAAATAGACGGTTAGAAGCACGAACCACCTCTTCAACAGCAATGTTATCAGGATCATTTAAAGACTGCTCTAAATCCCCCATCCCTCCAAGAAGAGCTTGTATCTGAGTAATACTGTCATCAAGCAAGGTGGTGATACTTTCCTGAGGTCCAGAATGTTTTCCTTTAATTACAGCTGAGAGTTCCTCTGCTTTTTTCTTAGAAGCAGCTTTTAAAGACGACTCTTTACTAGTAATTGCCTGAAAGAGCATGGATTTCCCTGAGGTCCCCTCAGTTTGAATTCTTTGTGCTGCAGCTTGAACAATAGGAATTACGCCGTCTAGTTCGCTAATTAGAACTTTAAGCTCTTCGGACCATGCGGTGATCTCTTCTTTAGTAGGAAGGTTTTGAGAACCTCCAAGAGCACCGTAGGTAGTATCTAAAAATCTACGACACCCATCTATGAAACCTGCAACGTCAGAAGCTTGATGATGCGTTTTCGATAATTTATCAATTTCAGACTCTATCGTAGAATAACTTTCAGAAAAGTCATTCATTAAAACTCGAGTCATCTTCTGAGATTTAAAGTTACTGTACTTCTCGCTCCATTGTTCGACTTTTTGTCGTGCTTTTTCTAAATCTTGTTTAATCTCATGCTTTTCTTTGAGAATCTCTTCTACTGATTTCGCAGATACAGATCCCCAACTATCTCTATTTACCAGGTCTAATAACTGATCTATAGAACTTAAAATTCTAATACGTTGATTATCGGGATGTCTCTGGATCGCCTTCTCCATATCCATGCGGACAAACTTTCCAAGCTGGATACATTTATAGATCTTATCAAATAAAGGACTCAGATTCCCTAAGCCTGCAAGATAACCAATAAACTCTCTTTGCACCTTATTCAATAAATCCGAAGGATTCGCGCGCTTATCACCCAAGGATTTACGCATCTTCCCGAACTCTATTTTTATAGATTCTTCAAGATCCGTTTTTATTCTATTCACATTTGCCAAATTCCCAGATTGATGTTCTGTGACTACGGCTTCAAGCTGAGTAAGGATATTTCTCACCATAGCCTGGCGAGGTTTATCTATTCCCTCATGAATATTGAGCTTATTTGCACCTGCTATAATTTTTTTATGTAGATCAGGAACTGTGGGGTCCGCAGCTAAAGTACAGACATCGGTTTTCCAAGCTTCAAAATGCACCACCCAATCGGCAAACTGTACTTTATTGATGTGGGTTTGTAGCTTTGTGAACATATCTAAGGTAACATCGACGGTTTGTCTCTCCTGAGATAAATATAACCGTGTTGCTGGGGAGATATCATGTAGCCAAGAGGAAAACGTTTTACTATGTAAGTACGTACGCTCATATTGATCGATAGATTGGCGGATCTCTAAACCAACTCTATTCCCAAATCCACAAATGCTCATTAAAGACTTAGCAAGATCTATGAAATCCATTCCTGGAAGTAACGAGGGTAAATCTACCCCAGTTTCTTGTAGGGCAGAGTTAGAAAGGCCCCGTAAAGCTGCGTAGGCAGAGTTATTTTTTAATAATTCTACTTTAGCATTCAATACATCTGTAAGGCGTTTTTGCCACGCCGCATTATTAACATTATCCACACCTAGAAGTGCTTCACATTGATAACGTGAGTTTATTTCCCCGGATAAACCTAAACTCTGATCTAAAGAGGCTCCCCCATCAAAGGAATTTTGATGCATATCAGGACGTAGCTGAGCAAGGAGCTTTTCTTTTAACGAACCCCCTTTAGGAAGCTCAACATGATACTTAGATAGAGTAGAGCTTTTGAGATCTGGATGTTTGCTAAATAAATGTCTACGATAGACTTGTAGAGAACGATATTTTAATCTTATTTCCTCGCAACGAGATCTTAGCTTATTGGTGACAGCCGCACTAATTAAAGATACTCCTAAAGTAATCACGATAGGAATCCACATAGATACGTTGAAAACCATAGCTACAGGAATGACAAAGAGAATCGCCATCCCAATCACCGCCAAAATCACAAGAGCAATCTTATACAAACGCATCTTCTTCAGATCCGTCTGCTCCATAGAGGAGATCTCTCCCTCTACAGCATCTAAAAGAGCTTGTTGAGTGGTTAACGAAGCACGAAGCCCCGTAGCCTCCGGGCTCAATGGAGATGCTGGGGAAGTCGGAGAAAAAGACGGCCCCTGGGGGGTTTGATTAGTATCTCCGTTGGCTAGGAAAATAGACACAGACTACCTCGAGATATAACAATATTAAAATATGTTTAATTATTAGATAAACATTATAACCTTATAAGAATTTATATTAAATCATATAAGAGGGGAACAGAGAGGTTATTTACTTAATAATGAAAGTTAAGAACTTAACAAAAAGATAAAAAAGCGAGATTCTAGCTAGGATAAAGGATTTTTAACAAATCACTTTCGGTCAAAATAGAGATCTCAAGTTCCTGGGCTTTTTTAAATTTAGACCCGGGGTCCTCCCCGACAACAAGATAATCGGTGCTTTTAGAGACCGAGGAGCTTACCTTACCTCCACACTTGCGAATAGAGGCCTCGGCTTCGGATCTTGTCATTTTTTCAAGAGTGCCGGTAATAACAAAAGTTTTCCCTAAACATGATGAATTTTCTTTTTGATATGGTAAGACGTTTACCCCTAGAGAAAGCATCTTTTGAATCTCTTCAATATTGTCTTGTTGACTAAAGTAGGCAACTATAGACTCGGCAACCTTATCCCCGATTCCTTCAATAGCCTTTAGCTCATCTAAAGGGGCCCCCATCACTGCTTCTAAAGTAAAAAAATGCTGAGCGAGAGCCGTGGCCCCTCCTATACCCACATAAGGGATCCCTAAGGCCGTAATGAAGCGATCTAAAGGAGCCTCCTTTGCCTTCTCTATGCTCTTAAGAACATTCTTCACAGATTTATCTTTGAATCCGGGCACTTGAAGGAGATCTTCTTCAGTAATTTGGAAAATATCACAACATCTATGAATTATTCCGAGATCAAAGAGCTTTGTGATTACCTTTTCCCCGAGATGATCAATATCTAGAGCCCCTCTACCAACAAAAAAACGAATTTTCTCTATAGCTCCTGCAGAACATGAAGGATTAACACAACGGACAGAAACCTTATCAGATTCACGAGTCACCTTTCCATGACATACCGGGCAATATTCTGGCATTATCCAGGGTTGCGTACCCTCGGGGCGTTTTTCTAAGCATACACCAACAACTTTGGGAATGATTTCTCCACCTTTTTCTACATATACAGTATCGCCTATACGAATATCTTTCCGTTCGATTTCTTCTTCATTATACAAAGAAGCACGTGAAACTCTTGATCCCGATAAAAATACCGGTCGCAGCTTAGCTACGGGAGTTAAAACTCCCGTTCTACCCACTTGAATTAAGATATCTTCTAAAATTGTCTCAGCCCGCTCGGGAGCATATTTATAAGCCAATGCCCAGCGATAATGTTTCGCTGTCATTCCTAAGACTTTCTGAGATTCGATATTGTCTACTTTAATCACAACACCGTCAATTTCCATAGGAAGCTGATCACGAAGAACTTCTACTTCATCAAGAGCTTTCACTACTTCATCTATACTTTTACACTGTCGTGGCTGTCCAAATACAGGAAATCCCCACGCTTCACACAGTCTAAGGTTATCATAATGCGATTCCGTGCTCTCATCGGACAAGGATCCGTAAACAGAGATTTCTAGATTTCTTTGTGCCGCTTCTTTAGCAGATAAAAGCTTTAACGTGCCTCCAGCAGCATTTCTAGGATTAGCAAACTCTGGCTTTTCAGCATGTCTTTGCGCGGCGTTTATTTGCTCAAAAACTGCTCGTGTGAAGAATACCTCGCCACGAACTTCAAGAAATTCTGGAGCTTCTTTTGGTAGGCGAAGAGGAAGAGAACGTATTGTACGAATATTTGCCGTAATGTCTTCTCCCCTACGACCATTTCCACGACTTAAGGCTTGAACAAGAACTCCCTGCTCATAACGGATAGCTACGGCAATACCATCAATTTTCAGCTCAAGAGTGTATACGGGAGTATGCCCTAGGGTTTTCTCTACACGGGAAAAGAAATCATTAAGCTCCTCTAGAGTATAGGCATTAGCAATAGAGAGCATAGGATGAGAATGCGTAATGACAGGAAAACTCCCCGAAGCTCTATCTCCAAGACGCATAGATGGAGACCATAATACCTTCCATTCGGGATGCAAAGCTTCTATAGCAAGAAGCTTTTGCATTTTCATGTCATAATCATAATCTGAGATTGTGGAATTATGAAGAACATAATAGCGATAATCATCTTCTTCGATATCTTTACACAGAGATAAATACTGTTCCCTGGAATACGTACTTTGCATGCAGTGTTTACTTAACTCCTTTTGCGCAGCGGAAACCATAAGTACTATTTACCGCACCAGGATTATTACGATGACGATGAGCACAACGAAGATCGTCTTTTAAGCTTTTCCAGCATCCTCCTCTTAATACCCGATAAACACCTTGAGCAGGACCTTGAGGAACATGAGATTCTTGAGCAGAGATTTCATAGAAATCATAGCCATACCAATCTTCACACCACTCATATACATTTCCTGCCATATCATACAATCCATAAGGATTGGCAGGATAGCTCATCACCGCCGTTGTGTCCGAACTAAAAAAGTTTGCCTGACTTTTATCTATTTCTTCACCACAAGGATAACGCAACTGAGTCACCCCTCCACAAGCAGCGATTTCCCATTCAGCCTCTGTAGGAAGTCGTTTCCCTACCCAAGAGGCATAACCCGAAGCTCCGTACCATGTAACACCAACGACAGGATGTTTAGCATAACCAGGTTCTATAACAAGCTTACCGGAACGACGTTGTATTCGTGAATCCTTAAGACGAATAAGCTCGTTATAGTACTTATCTTGTTCGCTCCCCGAACATTCTAAGTAACGGACAAACTGCTCATTCGTGACAGGATGAATATCTAAGAAAAAGCTCTGTAAAAAAATCTCATGTACAGGATGTTCATCACGTTGTCCTTCGCGACTTCCCCGTGTAAATTCCCCGCCTTCAATAAACACCATTTCTGTAAATAAAGGTTGTGGCTTTACTTCTTCTTTTTCTTCTTCTACGTAACGGCTAACAACCGGTTCCCGTATCAATAATGACTGTAGAGCATTAGAATAACTTTCATCTTCCCTGATAATCTCTTCTGTAGAATCTACGGAAGTATTCATAGCTTCGTCTATGGATTTTGCTTCTACAAGAACAAATTCCAAATGATCAGAAACTTCTTCAATTATTTGATTCTCACCTTCCTGTAAAATATTCGCTACACTCGGAATTTGAGGTTCTTCTTGTATCTCCCTTAAATCTTCTTCTCTACATTGTGTCTTGGCAGTAAGGAACTGCTCTCCCAACGTCTTTTTCACAAGTAAAGGAGCCAACTTCTTAGGTCTTGTTTCTATCCTGTAACTTAAACAAGACTGAATTAATCGATCCCAATCATAAATATACTCGGGGAAAGCTTCGGAAGATAAAGGAAATACTCCCTGGGGAAGCTGTCGGAATAAAAGAAAATAAACAATCACTCCAAACGCATAGATATCTTCGGCAATGGTACCCGAAGTGTTTTCTGGAGCTTGAAACAAAAGTACCTGCTTCAACTTATCAAAAGAAGATTTCTCAGAAGAAACCGTCAAAAGGTGCTGAGTATATTGATCCTTAAGTAAAAACGAGAATCCTAACTCTGGAAGAAATACTTTTGGTGATTGTCCTGAAAGATCTATATGTACAGAATCTAAACTTAAACTACCATGAACTAACCCATTCGAGTGAGCGTAGTCTAAAATTTCAGAAAGCTGACTTGCAAGATCTTGAACCTCGAGTTCTGATAATCCTTGAGGACAACTAGAAAGATATTGCGCCAAAGAAAGCGTGGGAACTTCTTTTTCTTCGGTTACTAAAAAATACTTACCATCTGCTTGCGAAACATTTTCTATAGAGATTATCCCGGGATGCCTTATTGTTGCCAATTTAATAATAGCTTCATGAAAAGCATTCATAAATGCTTCGGATGAGGAAAGCTCAGAATGAAGCAATTTTAAGATATACCGTTTTTTTATAAAACGATGCTCGGCAAGAATATCTTGGCACCACAAACCCTTTCGCAAATAACAGAGAATCTTATAGTCACCTAAAAACTCAACTCCTATATCTTGCTCGCCTTCCATGGGGCAAACTCCTTGCCTTTTTGAGATTTTCTATCTTCAGCTTATATTGAGCTAACTATAGTAAGGGAAAGGGATGTTTGCAATATACAAGAATAACAAAAAAGGACTCAGGGAAGATTCTCCTAAAGTCCTTCTTTGTTTAAAGAATAAATGAAATGCTATCCGATTTCTTATTTACAATTCTCTCTTAACCACAGTTAGTTGCGTTATAATATCGTTATAACTAGAAAAAGACTATAGCCTAATCGTTGATAACGGATTGACTAGTATGTGCAGGTTCTTCTGTAATAAGATTTCTTGCCAGAGGTTCTTTAGTTATTTTCCCAACACCACATAAACGAAGAATCATTATCACAACCCAAGATAAAAAGAGGATACCCAAGACAATTGCACATCCACCTGCCAATGCTGAAGTTGGACAACATAAATTCAAAGTTGTAACTCCAAGAACTAAAATAGCGATAGCAAATATAGCTCCAACAAAAGTAACAATAGCTCTGCTAACATCCACACATTTACGCTCTGCTCGAAAAGCAGGGATTTTTTCTACAGATAGATCACAGCGTCCTAAACCACCAAAAACATCTTTTACATTCTCAATAAAAGGCATCAAAACCCCTCTATTTGCATAAGTATCTAGAGACAGCTTATAGATTATATAAACAGAATTCAAATATTCAATCAGAGATTCCTCTCTGCTTGAAAATTACCAAAAAGAAATAATCTTGCAGCAGATCATCCTACTGCAAGACTTTTATTATTTAGATGCTCTACATCAAAATAAATTTACGTTTCTTCTTTCATAAAAGATTGCCTATATCGAGAAACATCGAACATAAGTGCTACCAAATTTATGAAAGATAAGGATCTTCTTTATGATAATAAAAGATCCCCTAGAGCCTATTCGCAGGAAATAATTTTCATTAAGAATAAGCTACACACAGGAAATGATTAATGTTACAGCAGAAAAAACTCCAATCGATAAGATTAAAGTGATTTTGAAGGAACATAAATCTCACCTGCATCATAAAGAGACATGACTTTGTCGAAACAACGAACTTCGCCATTCATTAAGTCGATTTTGTGTTTACTTAGAAACACATAAAAATCTCTTATGATTTCTTATCAAACATACGTCTTAAGACAATAGCAGCCCAAGAAACACCAAGTAAAGACAAGGCAATAGTAAGCAAACCGCAGTATAGAGATGTTCCACCAGCAGCGCAGCAAATACAACCGACTATAATCGATGCAATTGCCATAATAGCTACTAAAGCACAAAGCACAACTCTAGTTATACTTGCACATAGATGCTCTTTTTTCTTAAACGCAGGAATAGCGTCTTTAGAAAAGTCTACTCTTCCTAATCCACCGCAAACTTCTTTTACATTTCCCATGCAGTTCATAATTATCTCCTATTTTTTTTAATTTCAGAAGAACGATATAGGATGTTGAGTTTTAAGTACATAAAAACAGAAATCTCCTAAATCCCTTACATAATTGAAAACAACCTGAGAGGGCATTTTTAAAAGATAATCACAAAGAAGAAATTGCTTATTAACTAGATATATTGAACCCACACGTATCTAAAAAGGGGTTTCTTATATTTATATATATCAAGAACAACCTACAAATGGGAATTTCCTCATAAAAAAAACCGCTCTTATAACCTTAAAGATTACAGAACGGTTATCAAAAAATTGAGTTGTTTATCTAAAGAACCTCAAATAAGAGATTCACTATCTAAGGATTTTATTAGACGTGTTGGATACTTCCGGCTGGAGGGGCTTTTCTAGCTTGAAAACTAGCAAACACACCATAACACCAGTAACATGCCAACATTAACATAACTAATCCTAGAGCTATAGCGGCGCCACCAGCTAATGACATGGCCATAAAGGACGCTGCCGTGCATGTGCCAATACCACAAATCAAAGCACCAAAGCCAAGAAGCAAGGTCACAAGCGTCATAATAACGCGAGTAATATTCACAGATAATTTCTGTTTAACAAGATGCTTTGAGCTAAAACCATTAAAACCCAAGCCATCGCGTATGTCCGACATAATTTGTTTACAAGACATAAAACACCTAAAACATTGATTAATAAAATTCTTGGGAAACATCTTAAGCTGGGCCGATAAATATGCACCAACAAAAAATTTAATTAGATATTTCAGAAGAATGAACACTTCCGGAAGGAGATGAGGAAGTCGGCCCTTGGTTTCTTTTACGCTTCGCGGCTTCAAGCATATGCTGCAAATCATTTGCGAAATCATTCCAACGCATTGCATGACTTCTCCAGCTTCTCTCAAGTTTTAGCTCGCCCTGTCTCAAAAGTGCTGATGTAACAGCAAAGGTTAACAAGGCTACACCTATAGCAAATGCCGTAGGCACTAGCCATACACTACAGCTGACAACTAAAAGTCCGGTAGCAAGAGAAACGGCTAAAGCAAAACACGCGGTTCCTAAAATAACGGCCACAAACTCAATAATGAGCCTAGATGTAGAGACAACCCGCACCTTATTCATCTCTAATGTAAGATTATCACACCTAGTGCGGATTTCCTGGGGAGACATTCGAACAAAAGTTACCGTCTTCTCTATATTAGCACTCATAGAACACGCGATTCGTAAATAAAAGATAACTAAGTATATAGAAAATTAATATTAATCTCAATAAATCAAAATATTAGTATTAAGGTGCTATTAAAAACATTTTTTTACGGATCTCATGGTATAGAGTGAAGGATTTTTCATCCTCATATCTCACTCCCTTATCCTCGAGACTTTTTTGCGCTATCAAAAAATATTTTTGAGCTTTTTCATAATCATGACGGTCACAAAGAACCTTAGATAATTTTAAATGGAGGGCGATATCATCGGTAGACTCTTTAGCACACTGCTCTAAAAGAGCGACTCCTTCCGCTGTTTTCCCGAGGTGAAGCAATACAGAAGCAAGTCTACGGCGAGATTCGCAACATTTCGGAGAGCGCTGTATAGCTTTCTTTAACGCCTCTTGATAGGAAACCACCTCATCATAGGTAGATCCTGGGTGAGTAAATAATAGTTTTAAGGTTGCCTTATCGATATTCCCCTGCAAATAATCATAAGCTACTGATCCGATGGATTGCGCTTGAGAAGAATTTTTAAGCAGAATTTCTCCCGCCTTCCTCTGTCCCTTTAGGATTTTCACAACACCCAAAAGTTCTTGAAGTTCATCGTCATCTATATATTCTTTGGCTTTTTCATATGCGAGATCAGCTTCATGATACTGTTGCTTTTGCAAAGCAAAAGACCCTTGGTTGATAAATGTTAACCCTATGAGCTCTTTCGCGGAGCGTACCTTTAATTCATCAATGTTCAAACAATCGCAATATTGCTCCGTAGGAAGATGCCTCCCTCCAGCCGTAGTTTCAATATTAATTTTCCCCCCATCATATCTCAAATAGATGTGGCCTGGAGGCGTAACAGATTCCAAAGGAAGGTCTAAGCGTTGAGACAGGGAAAAATACAAAGAAGATACGCCCAAGCAGACTCCAAATTTTCTATCTGCAACCGAAGACAGAAAAGAAAATTCATCGGAAAACATTTCATTTTTAGATGGATAGCGAATCCCTTCTTCATAAAAAAGAATCGTATTCAAAGCTTCTATTGTTGCTCTATGATAAGCCTCTGATCCTAAAGCACAATGTTCCTTATCCAAATACTTTTGACGTTCAATATAGGCACGTAATGCCAGAATATCTAGATAACGGGTATAATGCTCTGCCTTGCGTATACCCTCTTCTCCAGGAAATTCAGCAAGTACTAAAGCTCGTGCAAGATCTTTTTCAGGAAGACTATGACCATCAAAGTTACATAAAAAGACGACTCCCGGAAGAGAAAGTTTTTTCATAACTGAAATATCTTCAGGTGAGAAAACATAATCAGGATTTTTAGATAATAAAATGCAATTAGATAGAGTAGACAACTCATCAGTCGTTAACTGAGGGAAAAAATTTGCAAGCTTCTGTCTACTTTGATGATCGCCATGTGTTATAAAATATGCACATAAACTCTCCAAACAATAAGGATCAAGATTCCAAAAGTCCTCATGTTTATTTTTTGAAATAGCTATACTTTCACAAAATATCTTCTCTCCAAATCCTTCTATACCAACAACAAGTACAAGAAAAGCACAAAGCAACCTTGGCATCATAAATATTCTTTCCCAGGTATCTTTAATCCGATATTCAAACTGACATAATAACTATACCAGAGTCTTTCTGATATTTTGATTCTTTATTTGTTAAATGCCTAACTTAACAATAGATCGTGAAAAGAAATAATTAGATTATTCCTATCCCATAATCTTCTGAAAGAACGCCTATCTTTTCAATGGCAAATACAAATACCACAAGCTTTCCTTCTCAGGAAAGCAGACTCAATCCCCTTGACTTTTAATTATTTTTATGATCGGTTAACGCTATCTCAATTCACCCAGAGCATGAAAATATGAAACATCCAGTTTACTGGTTCTTAATATCTTCGGGGTTAATCGCCTCGACCTCCTTGAGCTTTGCAGCTCCAAAGGAAGAAACTCTGAATTCCTCTAATAGTTATAATGGGAATGATGGATCTAACACCACATTTAATCCTAAAGAAAGTTCAGAAACAAATGGAATGCAATATACTTGTAATGGGAACGTTTGTATTGCTTATGCTGACACAAACAGTAAAAGTTGCTTTTCTCAAACTAATGGAGATCTTTTTTTTCTAGGAAATGGTTACTCTCTTTGTTTTGATAATATTACCTCTACAAATAAACCAGGAGCTATTGAAGTAAGCACGGATGATAAACAATTATCCATATCTGGATTTTCTGTGTTTTCATGTTCTTATTGCCCTCCAGGAACAACTGGGCAAGGAGCTATTCAATCCAAAGGGCTAACTAATTTCAAAGATAATGCGAAAATTATTTTTGATAGAAATTGCTCAACAGAAGAAGGTGGAGCAGTTAAGTGCGGTACAGGAAGTAATGCTGAGCTGAAATTTGAAGGAAATCAGAATCTTATTTTCTCAGGAAATTCTTCTCAGAAAAAAGGTGGGGCTATCTTTGCAAAAAAGTTAACAATTTCTTCTGAGGGACCTACATTATTTTCTGCTAACTCTGTTTCTAAAGATAGTGATCCAAAAGGTGGAGCCATCTGTATAGATACAAGTGGTGAATGTAATCTTACCGCTAATCGTGGGGATATTGTATTCGATGGCAATAAAGTAATAACAACTAGTGGAACAAAAAAAACAATCAGAAATGCTATAGATATAAGTACTAGCGGTAAATTCACACAACTAAGAGCTAAAGACGGATTTGCTATCTTTTTCTATGATCCAGTTACAGGAACAGGAGCAACTGATGAATTAAAGCTTAATGATGCAGCAGGTTCTGAAGTATATAATGGAAAAATTATTTTTTCCGGAGAGAAGTTATCCCTAGAAGAAAAAGTTGAATCTGAAAACTTTAAATCCACATTTAAACAAGCTTTAAAATTAGAATCAGGCTCTCTTGTTCTTAAAAATGGAGTAATTCTAGAAGCAAAATCTTTCACACAGACAGCCGGCTCCGTGGTTATGGATTTAGGCACTACCCTAGAAACATCAAGCACTGGTGGAGAAAACATTTCACTATCTAATCTCTCCGTAAATATTGCCTCACTGGGGGGGGGGTAGTCGGACTTATGTCCTCAATTTCATGACTTATTATTCGCATAAAATATACACTTTAACTATTTGATTTCAGGGCATGATAAGGAAGGTTTCTTTATTAAGTCAAATAATATGACTGACTTATAAATGCGGGCAGCACAAAGACAAGGTCTCCACCATAGGAGGAAACCTTTTTTTGAAAAGATTATTTAGAAGTGATCTTTCCTTGTTTTAAAGAAAGATTTTATTTTTTGTTTCTCATTTTTTTAGATACTTTTTCAGGTTGTTCAATGAGGTGAGATTGGTAATTAGTTATAGTCTCGCTGATAGTGTAGAGTCGGTATTCATCGAGGAAAGCGTTGTATTCTTCAACAAAGGCATCATGTTCATTGATGAAGTTACTATAATGTTGGGATAACAGGTACAACTTAATATCCACATCTCTATGCAAATTA
Source organism: Chlamydia sp. 04-14 (assembly GCF_036632095.1). Classification (NCBI taxonomy): domain Bacteria; kingdom Pseudomonadati; phylum Chlamydiota; class Chlamydiia; order Chlamydiales; family Chlamydiaceae; genus Chlamydia; species Chlamydia sp. 04-14. The sequence goes on along the minus strand of NZ_JAPYKW010000002.1, from coordinate 2,865 downwards.
ACGGCAGCATTACGTGTGAGTAGAATTAATATACACAAACAAAGGACGTTGATCAGTGCTGTAGATATTCCACCGATAATAATAAATTTAGGCGGTGTAGAAAAAATAGTGGTTCCTGCTACACACGCTGCCAATGCTAAACATGTTGACAGTACGATTAAAGCAAGGATTATTCTTGATTTTAGAGTCTTATAAATTCCCGTTGGGGGGGGGGGGTTCCTCTTCAACAGCCACTATCGAATCTAAAACCTCTGCAAAAACCGCTTCTATCACCAACCTCAATCTAGTTGATTCTGATGGCAACGGCTACGAATATCCTATCTTTTCTACAACTAAATCTTTCGCCTCTTCTGTAACTCTTAAAGCTCCTTCTGGTGCCAAGGCTACACCTCCATCAGCATCCAATTCTCCCATAATTCCAGGAACACATTACGGATATCAAGGTGATTGGACTATTGATTGGAAACAAGGAACGGCAGGCGCACACGAACAATTAGCTACTCTAAATTGGAAACAAACCGGTTATCTCCCCAATCCGGAGCGTCAAGGACCCTTAGTTCCTAATACTCTTTGGGGATCTTTCTCGGATGTACGCGCTATCCAAAATCTTATGGATGTTAGTGTCAATGGTGCTGATTACCAACGCGGTTTCTGGGTTTCAGGATTGGCTAACTTCTTACACAAAAGTGGAACGGAAACGAAACATAAGTTCCGTCACAACAGTGTGGGGTATCTCTTAGGAGCCTTTGCTCAAACGCCTTCAGAAGATATCTTCAGCGCTGCTTTCTGTCAGTTGTTTGGAAAAGATAAAGACTATCTTGTATCTAAAAACAGCTCCAACATCTACGCAGGTTCTATCTATTATCAACACACTTCCTTCTGGAGTGCTTGGGATAGACTGCTACAAAACACTATCGGTGCGCAAGCTCCTTTAGTCCTTAATGCACAACTCACCTACAGTCATACTTCAAATGATATGAAGACCAATATGACTAAAAAATACGCTCCACAAAATGTCGTCTACCCAGAGATCAAGGGTGATTGGGGGAACGATTGCTTCGGAGTGGAACTCGGTGCTGTTGTGCCTATCGAGTCTCAATACTCTTCCTTATTTGATATGTACTCACCTTTCTTGAAGTTCCAGCTTGTTCATGCTCACCAAGAGGACTTTAAAGAAAATAGCAGTTCTGAAGGAAGATACTTTGAGAGCAGTAACCTCACAAACATTGCTATGCCTATCGGTGTAAAGTTTGAGAGGTTCTCTGCAAATGATAGTGCTTCTTACAACCTAACTCTGGCCTACTCACCAGACATTGCAAGAAGCAATCCTGATTGTGCAACGTCTCTGCTAGTTAGCCCAACTACAGCCGTTTGGTTAACTAAAGCAACAAACTTAGCTAGACAAGCTTTCATTGTAAGAGCTGGAAATTACTTATCTTTCAGCCCCAACTTTGAAGTCTTCAGTCAGTTCGGTTTCGAGCTCAGAGGCTCTTCCAGAACCTACAACATAGACCTCGGATCTAAAATCCAGTTCTAACTCACCTCCACCTCCCCTGCCCCTCACCGGGGCAGGGCCTATCGCCTTACCTCTTCAACCACCTTGACTTTTAATTATTTTTGTGATCGTTTTAGCCTATCTCAAATCACCCAGAGAACATAATATGAAACACCCAGTCTACTGGTTCTTAATATCTTCGGGGTTGATGGCCTCGACCTCATTGAGCTTTGCTCAAGGAGAAAGTCAAACTTTGACCCCTGCAGATAGTTATAATGGAAATGGAACTTTCACGCCGAAAACCTCAAGTAATTCAACAAGCACAACCTACACCTGTGAAGGCAATGTATGTATTGCTAATGCGGGAAATTCCTCAGCTCTAACAAGCAGCTGCTTTACACAGAGCGCTGGCGATCTTCTATTCATAGGAAACGGCTACTCCCTATGTTTCGAAAGCATCAACACCACGACTAAGCCAGCTGCTATTGACGCAAGTGGATCAAACAAAAAATTATCTATTAATAATTTTTCATTATTTTCATGTTCCTTCTGCCCTCCCGGATCTAGCGGAAAAGGGGCTATTAAAGTTGTAGGAAATTCAACCTTTAGTAGTAATTCTGACATACTATTCAATCAAAACTGTTCAACGGATAGTGGCGGGGCAATTAACTGTGGAGAAGAATTGATATTCGAAGGAAATAGAAAACTGATTTTCTCTGATAACTCATCTTCAACTAGTGGCGGGGCTATTTACACAAAAAAGCTCAAACTAACTTCTGGAGGTCTTACTCTATTTTCTAATAACTCCGTTTCTAAAGATAGTGATCCAAAGGGTGGAGCCATTTGTTTTAATGACTCAGGTAGCGAATGTAGCTTAACTGCTGATCTCGGCAATATTATTTTTAATGGAAATAAAATAATCACTACAAATAATAGTAATGCTTCAATAAAAAGAAATTCCATTAACTTAGGGACCGGAGGCAAATTTACGAAGTTAAATGCCAAAGATGGATTTGGTATTTTCTTCTATGACCCTATTGCTGATACCGGTGATACAACAACAGAAATAGAAATCAACAAAGCTGATGGAACCACGACCTACTCGGGTAAGATTGTTTTCTCCGGAGAAAAGCTATCTATAGAAGAAAAAGCTGTAGCTGAAAATCTTCAATCTTCATTTAAACAACCTTTAAAAATAGGATCTGGTTCGTTAGTTCTTAAAGATGGTGTTACAGTCACAGCCAATAAGATTTCTCAAACAACAGGTTCCACTATTGTCATGGATAAAGGGACATCCCTAAAAGCATCTACTGAAACTATAGACATAACCAATCTCGTCATCAATACCGCCTCATTGGGGGGGGGGGGGG